>OMRR01000060.1 GCA_900313535.1 uncultured Eubacteriales bacterium | reverse complement strand
TTCCCATCCCGAACACGACGGTTAAGCCTCATTCGGCCGACAATTCTACATTGGTAACGATGTGGTAAGATAGGTGGTAGCCGGTTTTTTATTGCAAAAAATCCTTTGAAATTTAGCATATTATTTTGTATAATATATATTGGGTGCGGATGGTTATTTTTAACCGATCCGCAATATTTGCGTACGATAAGTAGGCAAAAGTTTTTATGGCCCACATCAGGAGGAATTATGAAAAGAATTAAAAGGTTTATATCAGTATTACTGATAGTAAGTATGGTATGGAATACAAATGCCATATATGTTTTTGCTGATGGAATGCAAAATGTAACATTAAATGCATCAGGTGAAAATAAAAATCAAAGTGATGAATTAAAAAATAATTCTTTGGATGCAACAAAAAATAAAGATGATTCAAAAAATAATTCCTCTGATAATATAGATGAAACATCAACAACTGTTAATGAATCAACGACTGAGAGTACTAATGAATCTGAAACTACAGCTGAATCTACTACTGAGACAAGTGTAGATGAATCAGAAACAACTAAAAGTACTGAAGAAACTACAACGACTATAGTTGTTACAGAAACAACTAAGAAAAAAGAAATAGTTGAAGAAGAAAAAATTGCTACAGATAGTGAAGTAATAAATATTGATATTGATAAATTAGAAGAAGAAAATACTTTAGAATTAGCAACTATAAGTGATGCAAAAGAAAATAAATTTCTTTATGGCAATGAGGATGAAGCAAGTATGAGTGAGTTGCGTCCTCTTCGTAGATTTGTCGATGATGTTGACCAATACCTTGTTGATATGGAAGATGATTATGTAGCACCAAAATCTTCATATGAGAGAGGTTTACGTGGTACTGATCCATCAACTACAATACCAAGTAGTTGGGATTCAAGAGAACATTATTTTTCTACTCCTGACTTTAGCTATGTTCCACCTATAAGGCTTCAAAGTCCTTATGGAATTTGTTGGGCTTTTTCTTCAATAGGAATGATAGAGACCTCTATAAGAAAGAAGGGATATGTATCTACTGAAGATCAATCAAATTTAAGTGAATTAGCACTTGCATATTTCGTATATGATTTGGAAAATGTTACAAACAAGTCTGACTATGATAATCTTGGTGGTATTGCAGGACATGATTACCATTTCTTAAATAAACCTGCCATCTCAAATCCAAGTCAAAGAATTTGGTCTCAGTGTGGTGGAAATATGATAAACTCAACCAAGATGTTGAGTGCGTACCTTGGTGCTGTAATTGAAGATGTAACTACAGAATATTCAAATGATGGTACAAGAAATCAAGCAATGCTTGATGCAGAAGATCATGGCTTACCAGATGAATATGCATTTAAGAAAAATGCTTTTGTAGCAAATAATATTCAATATATAAATAGAACTGATACAAATGCCATAAAGCAAGCGATTATGGATAATGGTTCTGTTGGATTTGCATACTATTCAGAGCCAAGTGTGACACAAAAAATTGGCGGTTTTGATTACTGGGCTGATTCTCCAGCCTTGCACTGGGAAGATGGAAAGAGTTATTTCCATTCACAAAATAGAGTTGAATCAGATGGTAGACCAATGACTAACCACGCAGTTATGATTGTAGGTTGGGACGACAATATACCAAAAGAAAAATTCTATTATGGTGGTGCATTGCCAGAAGAAATTCCTGACTATGATCTTGGTTGTTATGTTTATAGGAAACCACCATCAAATGAAGAATACAATGCAGCAACTTATAAATCATCAAGTAATGGTGCTTGGCTTGTAAGAAATAGTTGGGGCTTAGATAAGCCATATTTATCAGAAGGATATTTCTACATTCCTTATGATGAGCCAAGTTTGTCAGAGACATTTTATTCTATAGATGCCATCAAGGCAGATACATATAAATATAATTATCATTATGATACTACAGGAGCAGTATTCTCTTACGCACCTTATAGTGAGAACACACAATTTGCAAATATATTTAAGGTTAGCGGAGAAGATGATACACAAGTTTTGAAAGCTGTAAATGTTGGTGTAGATACTGCCGATGCAGAGTACGATATTAAAATATATACAAAAAGCACTTCGATGTCTTATCCTATGGATGGAGATTTAGCTACTACAAAACGTGCCTCTAATAAAGTTGCTGGTTTTTATACATTTGAATTGGATCAAACAGTTACTCTTACCAAAGGTTCATATTTTTCAATAGTGATTGAGCCTGTGTCTACAAATGTTGAAATTTTCACTGACTTTACAGATTACAGTGGTGGGTATTATTACACATATAATGAAGTAGAACTTGGACAAAGTTATTATAAACATAAATCACAGCCAAATAGTTATTGGAGAGATATAAATAGCTCTTCTTATGCATTCATTGCCACTACAACTATTGGTGGAAAATTGTATGGAAATAGCTGGAGAATAAAGGGTCTTGCAAGCCCAGATACTGGAGTTCCAGCACCTGCAGAGGGATATTATGTTTTAAGTAAAGATTGGTTTGATGGAAGTACACCTGGCATACAAAAGAATGAAGTAGAGAGTATAACTATATTAAAATTTAATGAAGCTGTACCAACAGGTGCAGATGTAACTGAATGGGATTTACCAAGTTCATCTAATGGACTCAAAGGATATACAAAAGGAAAAGATATATATATATTCGCACCTGCAGATGTACCTATAAAGTTACCAGCAGATTCTTCATTTCTTTTTAGTGGAAATATGATTAAAGTTAATTATACCGATAATGAGCATTTGACAGTTCGTGAAAAAAGTATAGAAGTGCCAAGTCCAGCTGATGGAACAACTTATCCAGCATATGAAGCTCTTGAAAATATAAATGGTCTTAATAAATTGAATACAGAAGATGTAACTGATATGCAAGGTATGTTTTTAGGATGTAGAAAACTTGAAGCAATAGATTTATCTACTTTCAATACATCAAATGTTTTAGATATGTCATTAATGTTTGCAAATTGTTTTAATAATATAGATTGTTTGGATTTGTCATCATTTAATACAAGTGAAGTAACAAGTTTTAACCAGATGTTTAATGGTATAGGTGCTAAAGAAGTAAAAGTTTCATCATTTGATACAAGTAATGCGATATCAATGGCAGGTATGTTTTTAAGTTTCCAAGATCCTATATATCCAGGAATTGAGAAACTTGATATATCAAACTTCAATACAAGTAATGTCAGAACTATGTTGCATATGATTTCAGCATATAATCTAGCATCAGTAAGCGTTGCAAGTTTTGATACAAGAAATGTAACTAGTTTTGAAGGTATGTTTTATGAAATGCCAAAACTAACAGAATTAGATATATCAAGTTTTGACACAACAAGTGCTACTGATATGAGATGGATGTTCAATACATGTACAAATCTTAAAACTATAAAAGCAGGTACTTCATTTGTTGCAAAAGGCATTACAGAAAATATGTTTGATGGTTGTACTTCGTTAGTAGGTGGTAAAGGTACAAGTTATAAAGATGAAAATCCAAAAGATGGTACATATGCTCGTATAGACAAAGGGCCTACAAGTAGTGCACCTGGATATTTCACTGGCGATGATATGGATACAGACATAGTTACTGTTACATTTGATTTGGATGGAAAGGGAACTAACTTTACAAGATCAGTTACAAGAGGAACTGCAATAACTGAACCTACTGCACCAACATACACTGGATATAACTTTGTACACTGGTATGAGGAAGGTACAAGTGACACAGTTGCTTATAACTTTAGTCAAGTTTTACCAACAGATGCACCAGCTACTAAGAGACTTATAGCTAAGTGGACTGCTAAGACTTATACTATAAATTATAATGCAGGTGATGGAGCAACAGTAAGCCCAGCATCATTTACAAAGACTTATGGAACAGCAATAACAACTGATTTGGCAGTACCTTCAAAGGCAGGACATACATTTGATGGATGGTACACTACAAGTGGACTAAACACAGTATATGACAAATCAAAAGATGATATATATGATGAAAACAAGACAACACCATATTATATATATGCTAAGTGGACTGCAAAGACATATACTATAAATTACAATGCAAATGATGGAACAATAACTGGCGATACATCATTTACAAAAACTTATGGCACAGCTTATAGTGGTGCACTTGCTACACCGAAAAAGACTGGATATGATTTTGGTGGATGGTATAAAGATAATGGAACATTTACAAATGAATACAATAAGAACAGTGATGACATATATGTAGAAGGACAAACAGATCTATACTATATTTACGCAAAGTGGAATCCAAAAACATATACTATAAATTATTATGCAGGTGATGGAGCAACAGTGAGTCCAACATCTTTTACAAAGACTTATGGAACTGCAATCACAACTGATTTGGCAGTACCTTCAAAGGCAGGGTATACATTTGATAATTGGTATAAAGAAAGTACATTTGATAATTTATACGATAAGTCAACAGATGATATATATGATGAGAATAAAACAACAGCATACACTATCTATGCAAAATTTACTCCAAATCAATACACAGTTGATTATAACTTAGTTGGTGTTGGTGCTACTAAACCATCACCAATACCAAAGACATATGGCACTCCGTTAGCTGAAGGAGCATTACAAGCCCCAACTAATATACCAAGTGGTTATGAATTCCTCGGATGGTTTAGATCTTATGATTCAACCACAGGTAATTATGGAACAGAGTGGATAGGTGCGGATGATTTAACAACTGGAACTACAACGCAAGTTATTTACGCTAAGTGGAAGAGAGCAATTGTTTATAATGTATTAAAGAATGGAGTAGATATAGGTGCTACTAGTGTTCCATCTAAAGAAATTACTGGACCAACTACTTATAAATTACCAAATACAACTGCTACAGGTTATATATTTGGAGGATGGTATAGAGAGGCTGCTTGTACAAACCTTGTAGGAGCATATGATACTGAAATCACAGTATCAGACCCTACAACTTTCTATGCAAAGTGGACAGCAGTTTCATATAAGATATATTATAAAAATGTAGATGGATCATCAATTACATATGGGGAGTATGTAACTAAGACCTATGGTTCAACAACTACATTAAACACAGCACCAACTAAGACAGGATATGTATTTAATGGTTGGTTTACTGATGATGTATCATTTAACAATTCTTATGATGGCACAACAGATATAGCAAGTACTCAAGATGACGATAAGAATATCTATGCAAAGTGGACAGCAAATGAGTATCAAGTAAATTACAATTTAAGTGGTATAAGTGCAACTGAACCATCAACGCCTATAACTAAAAAATATGGTACAGCACTTACATCAGGAACTTTAAAAGATCCAACTAATATTCCAACTGGATATACATTTGCAGGATGGTATAAAGAGTCTACTTTTACAAATGAGTGGACAGGTGCAGATGATTTAACAACTGGCACTACTGCTCAAACTATCTATGCAAGATGGAAGGCAAGAATTACCTATAATGCAAATGGTCATGGTACAGCACCAGCAGCAGTTGATGTATTATTAAATGCAACAACTCCTCTCCCAAGTATTGCTAATGTGACAGGTTATACATTTGACACTACTAATAGCTGGTATGATGGATCAGATACATCTACGGCTACATTGATAGGTGCAGCAAACTCTAATTATACCGTCACAACACCAAAAGAGCTTTTTGCAAAGTGGAATGAAGAAGAATACGATATAACATATGATAAGAAAGATGGTAACTGGACAGGAACTGCACCAGCAAGCAAGAGAAAGTACAGTGAAGAAGTTACACTTCCAGTTGCAGCAGATATAGCAAAGAATGATGGAACCAATGATTATGTATTTAAAGGTTGGTACACAGAGGATGGGTCAGCATCAACTTGG
The DNA here is from genome assembly GCA_900313535.1 of uncultured Eubacteriales bacterium. Taxonomy (GTDB): domain Bacteria; phylum Bacillota; class Clostridia; order Lachnospirales; family Lachnospiraceae; genus UBA3633. The sequence goes on along the minus strand of OMRR01000060.1, from coordinate 19,584 downwards.
GATGAGACAAAGAAAGTAACAAAGATTAATTCCAATACTGTAGCACCAGCCGGTGGTCATAAGTTCTATGCAAGATGGAATCCAGCTTGGAAGATTACTTTCAATATGCTAAGTCATGGTACTAAGCCAGCAGATGTAGTTGCAGAGCAAGGAACAAAAGTTCCTACAGCTGATGTACCAACAAACCCAATAGATACAGGATATATATTCAGCGGCTGGTATAAGAATTATGATTCTACAGTAGCTGAATTTGATAATAGATATACAAATCCATTTAACTTTAGCACTGACACAGTTACAGCAAATATGACACTCTTCGCTAAATGGAAACCTATTTCTTATACTATAAGATACAATGCAAATGGTGGTATAGTAAGTAAGAATAGTGATACAAAGGTTTATAACACTAATCTTACACTTGTGGTACCAACTAGAGAAGGATATGATTTTGATGCTTGGTATCAGAATTATGATTCTACTACAGATACATTTACTGATTTATACGATGGTACAACAAATATAAGTACAACTAATGCTGATACAAAAGATGTATATGCAAAGTGGGTAGCGCATCAGTATACAGTTGATTATGATTTGGGCGGAGTGACAGGTGCAGTGCCACCAACTTCAACCATTACAAAAACTTATGGCAAGCCACTTGCAGTAGGTGTTTTACAAAACCCATCTGTTATACCATCAGGTTATGAATTCTTAGGATGGTTTAAAGAGTCAACATATGTAAATCAGTGGACAGGCGAAGATGATTTAACAACTGGAACTACTACACAAACAATTTATGCAAAGTGGAAGAGAGCAATAGTATTTAGTGTTTTATATAATGGAAATGATATAGGTGCAACTGTTCCAACTTCTATAGAGATAACAGCAGCATCAACTATTAATTTACCAAGTACAACCGCGACAGGTTATACATTTGGTGGTTGGTATAATAGTGCTACAGATTTTTCAGATGCCAACCGTGTAGGTGGTGCAAGTGATCCAGTAAATGTATCAGTGCCAACTACTTTCTATGCTAAATGGACTCCAATTCAATACGACATTACATACAATGCATTAGGAGGAAATTTACCAGGAGCAACTACGAATCCATTTACAAAGACATATGGAGTTCCAGCTACACTTGTAAATCCAACTTATGATGGCTATGATTTTGCTGGATGGTATTCAGGTTATAATTCAGGCACAAAAGTATATTCTAATCCATTTGATGGATCTACAGATATAAGCACTGATGGAACTGGAAAAGAAATTTATGCAAAGTGGACTCCACATAAATATAATATAAATTATGAATTATCAGGTCATGCGACAGCAATGTCAGCTACTGAGAAGACATATGGAGTTCCATATACTCCAGTAGCACCTTCAGGAGTTGCAACAGGATATGTATTTGATGGATGGTTTAAAGAGTCAACATTTACAACTCCTTATAATGGAGATGATTTGACAACAGGCACTGACCCACAGACTATCTATGCAAGATGGAAAGCTACAGTAACTTACTATGTAAATGGTCATGGCACAGTTAGCCCAACATCTGTGGATGTCATATTGGGTAATACTACTCAACTTCCATCACTTACAAATGTGGAAGGATATACATTTGATATTACTAATAGCTGGTACAATGGTAGTGATATAAGTACAGCAACATTAATAGGTGCGGCAAATTCAAATTATACAGTTAATGCACCAAAGAATCTTTATGCAAGATGGAATGAAAATGAATGGACAATAGATTATGTAAAAGGCACTGGTGCAGACTGGGCTACATCTTATAATCCAGTAGATGCAGGAGTTACAAAGAGAAAATATTCAGAAGAAAGAATATTGCCAGTGGCATTAAATATAACAAAGGCAGGACACACTTTCCTTGGTTGGTATAAGCAAGGTGATACAAGTGAAACTATAATCACAAAGATTCCAATGAATACAGATTCAGCAGTGACTGTAGTTGCTAAGTGGTCAGAGAATATATACAATATAACACTCAATGAAAATGGAGGTACTTACGTATCAACTTATTCAAAACCTCTTACAAGAAAATATTCTGACCCAGCAACACTTCCTACTAACGCTGATATAAAGAAAACAGGTCATAGATTAGTAGGTTGGTATGAAAAGAGTGATTACTCAGGAACTGCAGTGACGGCTGTAGCAGCAAACACAGCAGAACATAAGACGTATTATGCAAGGTGGACACCGGAGACTTATGAAGTAAGATTACATGAAAATGGTGGTACTATAAATGAAGGAAATGTTACATCTTATACATATGGTACAGGTGCGACACTTCCAACAAACGTCACTAAGTCAAATAGTGTATTTAAAGGTTGGTGGACACTTGATGGTACAACTACTGGTAATTGGGGCAGTGAAGTTAAAACAATAGGTACTGCTGAGACAGAAGAGAAAGATTATTATGCAAAATGGGCAGAGTCATATGTTATAACATTCAATTTATTGAGTGGAACTACTCACCCAGCAGCATTAATTGATATAGCAAATCTACCTTCAAGTCAAAATATAGAATCAGGCGGAGTAGTTACAAAACCAGTAGATCCATCAGCAACTAATTTTGAATTTAAAGGTTGGTTTACTGACGATACATTTGGCACAGAGTATAATTTTGCAACACTAGTAACTGGAACAAAAACTATATACGCAAAGTGGGCAAATGCAACAACTTGGGATGTGACATTTGATTTACTTAGTGGTGCAGTGCATCCAGCAGCATTAACTGATATCACAAATGCTCCAGAGGCACAACACATAGTAAATGGAAATGTGGCTACAAAGCCAGTGGATCCAAGCGCAGTAGGATATAAGTTTATAGGTTGGTTCACTGATAATACATTTACATCTACATATAATTATTCGACAGTTATTACTGGAGTTAAAACAATATATGGTAAATGGGAATTGCAGAAATATAGCATTACATACATCTTAAATAGTGCAACATGGGTAGATGAATCTACTATAGTAAAGGAAAGAGAGTATGGTACTCCAGTTACTTTACCAGTTGCAGCTGATATGACAAGATATGGATATGTATTTAATGGTTGGTATGAGAATGAAAGATTTGAAGGATCACAAGTTTTAAATATAGCAGGAAATGTCGCAGAGGATAAGACATTCTATGCAAGATGGTCACCAGATGTAAATACAAGAATAATCACATTCAATGATAATTATAGTGGAGCTACAGGCGAACAAGCATTTATACTTGGTGAAGATACAAGTATTAGAACAAATGTATTTACAAGAGCTGGTTATACATTCTTAAGATGGAAAGATATATCTGGAAATGTATATTCAAGTACTAATCAATTAACTGGGGATATAGTTCTTTATGCTGAATGGCAAAAGAACCCTACACCATCTCCATCAAATAACAATAACAATAGACCAAGTGATAGCAATAAGGATGAGAGGGGTAGCACAAGAGGAGTTGGACCAATATCACAGACAACTACTCAACAACAGCAACAACAGAATTTACTAGAGCAGCAACAAAATGCTGCGCCACAGGCAGTAGTTTCTACAGTAAAATCTGATCAAGTATTTGTAAGTGGTAATACAGCTAATTGGTCATATGACCCAATCAATAATACTTGGAAGTTATCAGCATTTGACTTAGGTGGTGTACCAAGAAACGCAAGCAATGGTTTCTTCGTATTGAATAAAATTACAACAGTTGTAGTTAATAATGTAGTGGTTCCAAAGATTGTAAACGATACATATTATTTTGATAATAAGGGCAACATGGTTACAGGATGGGTTAAGTCTGGAGATAATAAATGGTATTTCTTTGAAACTGCCAAGACACTTGACGAAGGAAAACTTATAATTGGCTGGAAGAATATAGGTGGTGGATGGTACTTCTTTGATAGCAATGATGGAAGTATGATGGTAAATAGAACAACACCAGATGGATATAAACTTGGATCAGACGGAAGGTGGATTTCTTGACATTAGTTTAATGATATTCTAAAATTATTAAATAATTATATATAAAAAACATAACATATATGGAGGGGTAAAATGAATTTATTTAAGGGTTTGTTTAGAAATGCAAAAAAATTGTGTGCTTTAGTTTTGGTTTTATCTATGGTACTTACTAGTCTTGCTTATGCTGAGAATGCTAATGATAATAACCAAAAGAGTGACACAAAGATTACTGAAGAGAAATCTGGCATTGAAGGATTTATTAACAATGCAAAAGATGCTGAGGACAATGCTGATAAGTCTGAAGACAAGAAAGATGATGCAGTAAAAAAAGACGCTGAAGATAAAAAAGATACTGAAGAAAAGAAAGACAGCGACGAAAAGAAAGACGATGAAACAAAAAAAGACAGCGACGAAAAGAAAGGTGCTGAAGACAAGAAAGACGCTGAGGACAAGAAGGACGCTGAAGACAAGAAAGACGAGGAAGAAAAGAAAGACAACGACGAAAAGAAAGACGACGACGAAAAGAAAGACGACGAAGCAAAGAAAGACAACGATGAGAAAAAAGACGACGAAGCAAAGAAAGACAGCAAAGAGAAGAAGGATGACGACAAGAAAGAAGATGTAAAAAAACAAGAGGAAGAAAAAAATACTGACAATGAAAAGAAGTCAGATGATAAAGATAAAGCAGATGGCGAAACTATAGCTACTAAGTCAGAAGCTACAGAGAGTGATAAGGCTGATGATGAGAAAAACACTGATGATGAAAGTAAAACAGCAGTATCAACTAAGAGTGAAGTTGATCCTGTAGATGATGCTGAGATAAAAACAGATGTAGCCACACAAAGTGAAACAAGACTTATGGGTGAAACTTTCACTACTTATTATGTAACTTATCACTATGTAATGCCAAACAATGCTCACAATACTGCTACACTTAAATGGACAAATCTCTTTGAGCAAAGAAGGGAAGCTAAGAATCCTATAGAAAGATATTATTATGTAGAAGATACATATGATGAGACGGAGGGAAACTCTACTTATAGTCCAAAATATTATACGGGTCAAATGGGTATATTAAGTTCATATCATACTTATGATATTGTTTGTGGATATGATCTTATAGGTTGGAACACTGACCAAGAGGCAGCTAAGAATGGTATAGCGCAATATGGCATTTCACCTGCAAAGGATGCTCCACTTACACAAGAAGCTAATGCAAGAATTGATTTATATTCTGTGTTTGAAGCTATCCCAATGACAGTTGAGTTTGACATAAATGATAATAGAAAAGGTACAGGTTCTACACGTGCGAGTGTAGACACATTACCTACTAAGGAAGTATTTTATGGAGATTCATTATCTTTTATAGAAGAAGATGCTTATACATCTCAAACTATAACAAGACCAGGATATGATTTACTTGGATGGTCATTCTATACATATTTTAGTTTATATAAAAATATAGACCCAAATAATGAGTTTTATCATTCAGGTGGTGTGGCAGAAGATATTTTTCTTATAAAAGCAGATAGCGAATTTGATAAGAGTTTCTTACCATCAACTTGGAATGGTGCTGATAAGGTTATAAAGCCTGGAATCACAGTTAAATTTTATGCTGTATGGCAACCAAAAGTATATAGAGTAAAAGTGCACTACCCTTCATTCCCAGAAATGATGACTCCAACTTATGAACAAGCAATTGAGTATTGTAAAGCAGCACCAGCTGCGGATGCTCTGATGGTATTTGACAATGATTTAGAAGCTATACAATCATTCAACTATGATAGAGGATGCTTAAATCCACTTAGACAAATTACAGCATCTCGTGTGCCATTTGAATTCTTTGCTGGATTGGGAGAGGACCCAAATTGTGTAGATACTACAAAAGTAAAAATAACACGTGAGACATATTGGTTTGATTTAGTGCCAGAGGGTACTGTCCCTGAATTGTATTTCATCTTGACTCCTGATATATATGCAAATAGTGTAAGAATAAAAGTTGATTTGGATGGTGGATTCCATAGATTGTGGTCAACTTATGATTTGAGACAACCTGTAGGTACAAGTTATCGTGACATGTTCTATACAGGTCTTGTATCTAATTTGCAAAAAGAAGGATATGTATTAGACAAGATAGTAAAAGTAAATGATGACGGTACAGATGGTGAAGAGTTTAATCCAGATCAAACTGTAACTCTTGAACAAAAGCCTGCAGAAGCTTTACAAAACTTGAAGGATTACGATAAATTGTTAGAAGAAATACAACCATATTTTGAAGCATATAAGGCTATAAAGAAAGAATCAAGTGACAGACATCAAGCTGCAAAGGAAGATAAGGAAGGTTATGAAGTTGCAATAAATAGACCAGAGTTCCTTGAGTTTATAGAAAGATATCAGCAAGTTGAAAATGAGTATTATGAAAAATATGATGTACTCTGCGATAAAGAATTAGAGATTATAAGATATTTTGATTTATTCCTTAGATGTAAATGGAAAGGAAAAACCATAAAAGGAATATTTGATTATGGTGGAAATAGAAACCTTCCAAATAAGGTTGAGGGACAAACTATGACTTCAAAGACAGTAACATATGGAGAGGCTGTAGGTAGTCTTCCAACACCAACTTCAAAGGGATATAATTTCAAAGGTTGGAAAACAGGAAGAGGACTTGGAGCATCTCATTACTGGAAAGATGTAGATGAAAATACAATATTTGATAGAGCAGAGACTGTAGAGTCACCACTTCTTCAAATGAATTATGATGAAAGAGAGTTTACATTCTATGCAGAGTGGGAGCCAATAAAGCTTTCTGTGGGAGTTACTCAAAATGAGTACGCTGAAGCAGAGGTTACAATAAATGAATTTAAATTTGGTGAGCCAACAAAACTAGACATCAAGGGTGAGTGGACTACAACAGGAGAGAATTTAGCTGGTGGTGTAAAATTATTTGGAGATGCAGGAAAAGTAATGGAAGCATATGGTATAGAAGTGCTAAGTGATTACTATTCTGATAAGAATTCAAATAAGCCTTTACAAAAGGCTGGCACAAAGTACTATAATGGCGAAGAAGTAACTTTATATATGAATCCTGGTGAGACATTAAATATTAAACCAATTTGGAGAGATAAGCAAAATGCGACACCAACTTCAGACCCAAACCCAAATCCTAATCCTAACCCAAACCCAAACCCAAACCCAAACCCAAATCCTAATCCGAACCCAAGCTCAACACCAGTAAGCACAACACAAACAGTTCAAAATAATAATAACAATAATAGTAGTAGTAATAATAGTAGTAGCAGCAGTAGTAGTAGTAGAGGTGGTTCTATCACATCAGTGCCAAATACTGCAAAGCAAAATGTAGCACAACAGACATTGCAACAAACCATGAAGTCAGGTCAATTTGCAAAGTCAGCAGTTAATACAAGAAATCTTAGCATCAAAACTGTAAGTGCTGCAAATAGTACTTGGGTTGCTGACAAGGCAACTGGTAAGTGGAAATTAACAGGCGCAGGTGCAAATGGTCAGACAACAGTTCCATCAAATTGTTTCTGCCAAGTTAAATCAGTATTAAAGACAAATGTAGCAAATATGAAAGCAGGCGATACAGTTACAGATACATATTACTTTGATGCTTCAGGCAACATGGTAACTGGATGGATGCAAACATCTGATAATAAATGGTATTTCTTCAACAACCAAAAAGACGCCAATGAGGGAAAGATGGCATTAGGTTGGACACAGGTAGGAGGCAATTGGTATTATTTCACATCAAACGGAAGTATGCTTGTAAATGGTACTGCACCAGATGGTCAAAAAGTAGATGCAAATGGAGTGTGGCAGAAGAATAAATAATAATAAGGAGATATAAAATATATGGAGAAAGGAGGTATAACTGTGAAGAAGAGGAATAGAAGAGGTATAATTGGCTTGATAATAAAGATTTTATTCTTATTGATTTTTCTAGGCTTGATTTTGATATTCTTGTTTGCAAGAGAAGAAAAACTAAATAGTAATGTATCAATGATGAGCAAAGTTAATGCGGTTTTAATGGATGAGAAGACTATAAGCCAATTAAATACATTGAGAGTGCCATATGCTGGCATTTATCAAAAAAAAAATGCTAATGGCGACAATGAATTATTAATAGCCTATAAAGGTACTGTTGATTTTGGTATAGATTTTGACAGTATAGAATTAGTTGAAGGCGAGAATGAGAATGAAATAAAAGTTATACTTCCAGAAGTTACTTTGAAGAATTATTTTATAGATCCAAATTCTTTATCTTCAATACCAAATGAACGAAAAGAGGAATTGAGATCTAGATTGATTTTATGCGAGAAAGATTTGCAAAGTAGGTTTAGTGGCGATGAAGAAATGAAAAAACTTGCAAAAGATAGTGCAAGGGAGACCATTGTAAATTTTTTGGAACCAATAGTTAGATCTATCAACAAAGAAGGCAAATTGCTAGTTAGTAATAAATAGAATTATATGGAAGAGGAAGTTAAGAATAGTAAAATATCAATAAAGATTTCATTTTCTGTAATAATTTTAATTGCAGCTTGTTTGATTATCTTTTTGTCATTTAGGCAATTAAGACCAGTTGCTAAAGAAGAGTTTAGTGCTGATAGCTTAAAAAGAATATCTAATTTGCATTCATTGAAATGTTCTTTTAAAAATGTGGCAGTGATGGAAAAAGAAATGCCTATACTGGGGATGGAAAAGTATTTTATAGAATATAAGGCGACTGTGGATATAGGTATTGATATGAGTGAGTTGGATATAAATGAGGAAGAAAAGAAGATTGTCATACCTAAGGCAAAGGTGATGTATAAGACCTATGATGCCAATAGTATAGAAGAGTATCGTTCAACTAGAATATTTACTTCATCGATAAGTAATAACGAAGTAAAGAATTTGCTAGCAAAGTCTCTTGATGATCTAGTTAAGGAGATAGAGCAAAATGATACAATGATGCACAATGCTCAAAATATAGCTGCCAATCAGATAGATAATTTGATAAAGAATTTATATAGTGTTTCTGGTAAGATACCAGAGTATAAGTATGAATATCAATAGGAGGGATGATATGAGTTCAACACCAACACCGCACAATGCTGCGAAATTAGGAGACATAGCAAAGAAAGTTTTAATGCCTGGTGATCCACTTAGAGCAAAGTTTATTGCTGACACCTACCTTGAAAATCCAGTATGCTTTACTACAGTTAGAAATGTACTTGGATATACAGGAAAGTATAAGGGTAAAGATGTATCTGTAATGGCAAGTGGCATGGGTATGCCATCAATGGGCATATATGCTTATGAATTATTTAATTTTTATGATGTTGATGAGATTATTCGCATAGGATCAGCAGGATCACTTAGAGATGATGTACATGTAAGAGAGATAGTATTTGCTATGGGTGCAGATACTGATTCAAACTACATAAGTAGTTATTGCCTACCAGGAACTTATGCTCCGACTTGTGACTATTCATTACTTGCACGTGCTACAAAGGCTGCTGACAACTTGAAGGTAAAGTACACTGTAGGAAATGTATTATCAACAGATGTATTTTATTCTGCAAATAAAAATAAAGCAACTGCATGGAGAGACATGGGAACAATTGCTGTAGAGATGGAATGTGCTGCATTATATGCTGTAGCGTCATATGCAAGAAAGAAAGCACTTGGAATACTCACAATTTCTGACCATTTCTTCCTTGATGAAAATACCACTGCAGAAGAAAGACAAAATACATTTAATACTATGATGGAAATTGCGTTAGAAGCGTAAAGTGCCTAATTAATTACCACGGGAGATTTATATGAAAAAAGTATTAGTATCAGTTATTTTAATTTTTACATTAGTCTTATCATTTAATGTCTTTGCACATCACTGGGAAGAGATTGGTGGCAATTGGTATGTGGTGGATGATGCAAGCAAAGTACCACTAAAGAATATGCTTCTTGATACTGGAGACAATGTATATTATCTTGACGGTGAAGGAAAACTAGTTACAGGTTGGTGGAAAGATAAGGATACTGGTAAGTATTACTTTTTTGATAATAAAGATGATAGAAACTTAGGCGGCATGGTATTCGGCTTACATATGATAGATGGATATTATCATTATTTTGGTGATAATGGTGCACTTATAACTTCAAATCATGAAGATACTGTTATCAAGTACAATGATTATTATATTGACTTTAATGGATATGTATATAAAGATAATAAAATAATGAGGGATGTAAGTATAGAAAGATCAGAGTTTTATACTAATCCAGCGTATTATAAAAGTATGGTGTTAAACAATTATTATCTTGCCTATAATGATGCAAGTTTCAAAGAGTATATACCAAAGGATACTACAAGAGTAGAGAATTACAATACTAATGACTATAGCAATAAGGAAGGTAAAAAGAGTGCTGACTTACATCGCACTACTGGTGGATTAAACTATGTAGTAGATGATGAAGGAAGAGTAACTACTTATGGTGATACTTTTGAGACAAAGCCAGCAGAGAAATACGGTCCAATGAATGTTGCCGAGTAGACATAATGAATTTGATAATATAAATTTTTCATTTTATAAAAAATAATGAGGCAAGTCCTCATTATTTTTTAGAGGGAAGAGAGAAACTTGTGAATTTCACGATAAAGACAATTGGTTGCAAGGTAAATTCATATGAGTCTAATAAGTTAAAAGATGAACTTATTGATATGGGACTTAAGTATGTTGATGTAGAAGAAAAGGATAATTATGGCACTTTAGATTTTTATATTGTAAATACTTGTAGCGTTACCAAGATTGCTGACAAAAAATCAAGGCAAATGCTTCACTTAGCAAAAAAGTACAATCCAAATGTCAAAGTAATTGCCATAGGTTGCCTCGTGGATTCTATCACAGTAGGTAATACGCATAAAGAAGTAGGGGCGACGCAGTGCGAGCCCGCACTTTCTAGTGTTGACTACTTATTATCAAATAAAGAAAAAAATAAATTGCCAGAATTAATTAATTCCTTGATAAAAGATAAACTTGTTAAAGAGAATGATAAGCATAATCAAAAATCAACCAAGGGGTTATCAAATTCACGCATTCGTGCCTTTATAAAGATTCAAGATGGCTGCAATCAATATTGTAGTTATTGTATAATACCATATTTAAGAGGTAGTATAAAATCTAGAAATGATGAAGATATAATAAATGAGATTACAGATAAGGCAAAGAACGGTGTAAAGGAAATAGTTTTGACTGGTATACATTTAAGTTCCTTTGGCCTTGATAGAGCAAAGATTAATTATGAGAATGATGGAGCAATTGATATTGGCAGAGAGTCATTAATTGGTATAATGAAAAGGATTTCTCTAATTGATGGGATAGAAAGATTGAGACTTGGATCATTGGAGCCAAGAATTATTAATGATTATTTCCTTAAAGAATTAATTAGTGATGATAATAAGTTACTTAAAGAAAAGTTTTGTGCAAACTTTTGTTTATCGCTTCAATCTGGTTCGGATAAGATATTAAAAAATATGAATAGGCATTATAATACAGAGGATTTTGAAAAATCTTGTGATCTTATAAGAAAATATATGCCAAACGCTACTATTACTACAGATGTCATAGTTGGTTTCCCAGGTGAAAGTGAAGATGACTTTAAAGAAAGCCTTGAATTTGTAAAAAGAATGAGGTTTTATAATCCAAATATTTTTCCTTATTCAAGAAGGCAGGGGACAAAGGCTGATACTATGATAAATCAATTAACTAATACTGATAAGCATAGAAGAGCAAAAATAATGATCGAAGAATGTGATAAAATAAGTAAAGAGATTGAAGAGGAGTATAATAAAACTAAACATGATATACTGGCAGAAGAGGTAGTTTGTGAAAACGGAAAAAAATATGCCATAGGGTATACTAAAGAGTATATAAAGCTTAAAATAAAGATATAATTTATTAAAGGAGGAATTATATGAGTACATTTATAGCACCAAAGAATTATAAGGCTGCGTTATCGCTTCATGATACTCAGGTTGGTATCAAGACTGTTAAGGATTATTTTCAGACGTCTTTAGCGTATGAGCTTGATCTTCTTAGAGTGTCAGCACCATCTTTTGTTGATAAGAATTCAGGACTTAATGATAATTTAAATGGTGTGGAGAGACCAGTAGCTTTCGATATACTTGAAGATAAGAGTATAACAGCTGAAGTAGTGCATTCATTGGCTAAGTGGAAGAGATATGCACTTAATCGTTATGGCTTTAAAACATATGAAGGTCTCTACACTGATATGGTTGCGATTAGAAGGGATGAAGAACTTGATAATATACATAGTATATATGTTGACCAATGGGATTGGGAAAAAATAATCAATAAATCTGATAGAAATGCAGATTATCTTAAAGAAACAGTTCGCCATATATATTCTGCACTAAAAAAGACAGAGAAGTATATGGCAATTCAGTTTGATTACATTGAAGAGATTTTGCCAAAAGATATTTTCTTTATCACTACCGAAGAATTACTTCAAATGTATCCTGATAAAACTCCAAAGGAGAGAGAATATGCGATTGCAAAGGAACATGGAGCAGTCTTTTTAATGCAAGTAGGTAAATACCTTTCAAATGGTGAGAGACATGATGGCAGAGCACCAGATTATGATGATTGGGAATTAAATGGTGATATATTGGTTTATTATCCAGTACTTGATATTGCATTAGAACTTTCAAGTATGGGTATCAGAGTTGATGAAGATTCTATGGCAAAGCAGTTGAAAATTGCTGGATGTGAAGATAGGGCCAATCTACCATTTCACAAAGCAATATTAAGTAAAGAATTGCCTTATACCATTGGTGGTGGTATAGGACAGTCGAGAATTTGTATGTTTTATTTGAGAAAGGCGCATATAGGAGAGATACACTGTTCTTTGTGGACTAAGGACATACAAGATGAAGCAACAAAACACGGCATACTATTATTATAATGAAAAATATTTAAATATGTGTTATAATCTCCTTATTGGCTATAGACTAATATAAGGAGATTTTTTTGGGGGAAAATTATGGAAAGAGTATTAAATTTTGCAGCTGGACCTGCAGCAATACCACTTGAAGTACTTGAGAGTATTGAAAAAAATGTATGTAATTATAATGGAGAGGGTTTGTCGGTAATGGAAATGAGCCACCGCTCCAAAACCTATGAAAAAATTATAAATGAAACAAGAGATAATTTAAAAAAAATATTAAATCTAAATGATGATATGGATATACTTTTTTTGCAGGGAGGAGCAAGTAGTCAGTTTGCTATGGTACCACTTAACCTTGCAAATGTAGGAGATCTTACATACTATGCAGTTACAGGAAATTTTGCAAACAAGGCATGGGAAGAGGCAAAAAAATGGACCAATGCAATTGATATAACAAATAGTAAGGCAGATAAGTATAAATATATACCTGAGATAGATAATTCAAATATTGATAAATCAGCTAAGTATTTACATATTACTGCTAACAATACTATTTTTGGGACTATGTATGATAAACTTCCAGAGTTAAACATACCACTTGTTGCAGATGTTAGTTCCAACATATTGGGAAAAGATTATGACTATAATAAGCTTGCACTTGCTTATGCAGGAGCACAAAAGAATCTTGGACCTGCAGGACTTACAGTGGTTGTAATTAATAAGAAGTATATAAGAGAAGATGTTGCTAATACAGTTCCAACTATGTTTAGATATGATATTCATTCTAAAAATGGGTCAATGTACAATACCCCACCTACTTTTGCAATATATGTAGCAGGCGAAATGTTTAAATGGGTAATCAAAGAGGGTGGAGTTAAAGCTATAGAGAAGAGAAACATAGAAAAAGCAAATATGCTTTATGATATACTTGATAATTCATCATTCTATAAGCCATTTGCAGAGAAGAACTCGCGTTCTATAATGAATGTAACTTTTAATCTTCCTACAGAAGAACTCGAAGCAAAGTTTATTGCAGAGGCAAAGGAAAATGGAATGATTAATTTGAAAGGACATAGGGTTTTAGGTGGCATAAGAGCGTCAATCTATAATGCGATGACAGTGGAAGGCGTTAAAAAACTCGCAGAGTTTATGATTACTTTTGAAAAGGAGAATAAGTAATGTATACAATAAAAACTTATAACAAAATAAAAAACTTAATGGGTGATGGTTTTACCCTTGATGAAAATGCAAAAGAATACGATGCTATAATGGTGCGTTCTGCAGATTTGAAAGAGGAAGAGTTTTCAAAATCTTGTCGCGCTATAGCAAGAGTTGGTGCAGGAGTTAATAATATACCTATAGATAAATGTACTGAGATGGGCATAGCAGTATTTAATACACCTGGTGGAAATGCTAATGCAGTTAAAGAAATAACCATTGCAGGTATAATTAGTATATCAAGAAATATTAAAGCATCAGGTGATTGGTTAAATTCAGTTAAAAAAGAAGATATAGATTTGGCTAAGACTATAGAAAAGGAAAAGAGTAAATATGTTGGCACTGAGATACTTGGCAAAACTTTGGGCGTTATAGGGCTTGGACAAGTTGGTGGAAAGGTTGCAAAGGTGCTTCATAATCTCGGAATGAATGTAATAGGATATGACGCATATATTAGTCCTGGTCAAAAACAAGATTTGAAACAATATGTTGAGATGGTTGATAGTGTTGATGCTTTGCTTGAGAAGTCTGATTATTTATCACTTCATATGGCAACTACAAAAGAAACTACAGGTTTTGTTAATAAAGCAAACATTGAAAAAATGAAAGATGGAGTGTACATCATAAATTATGCAAGAGGAGAGCTTGTAAACCATAGTGATTTGATAGAGGCTTTGAAATCTGGCAAGGTAAAAGGATATGCTACAGACTTCCCAACTAAGGAAGAACTTGACTTACCAAATGTATTGGGCACTCCACACCTTGGAGCAAGTACATATGAGGCAGAGGATAACTGTGCTGCCATGGCTGCATCAGAGATGAAAGACTTCTTAATTAATGGAAATGTTGTCAATTCAGTTAATTTTCCAAATGTCACCATAGCAAGAGCTGCAGGTGCAAGGGTTACTGTATTACATAAGAATCGCGTAGGAATGCTTGAAGAGATTACAAATAAAGTTGCGGAATTGAAGTTAAATATAGAAGGACTTGCAAATAAAGGAAGAAATGACATTGCGTATACTATACTTGATTTCTCTTCAGATGTCCCTGCAAATATAGAGGATAAGATTAAAGAGATATCAGATGTTATAACAACTCGCGTAATAGTATAATCATGAGTAATAGTTTAAGTGAAAAACTAAATAAGGTGGGCTTGAAAGTTCCACATATTTTACTTCCAAATAAAAATGTAAACTTAAGTAAGTTTTCTTGTATTGCTGCTGACCAATATACTCAAAGCACTGAGTATTGGGAAAGAGTAAGGAAATATGTGGGCGAAAATCCTTCAACACTTGATCTAATTTATCCAGAAGCAATTTTGGAAAAAGAATCAAACTCAAATGATTTTGATAGTATTTTGTCAAAGCGAATAGATGGGATAAGAAGTAAAATGACTGAATATGTGTCAGATGGCATATATGAAGATATAGGTGAATGTTTTATATATGTTGAAAGACAAACTACTTCTGGCATAAGAAAAGGACTTGTGGTTGCAGTTGACCTTAATGAATACGATTACAATAAGGGCGCTAAAAGTCTTATGAGAGCAACTGAGTTAACTGTGAAGGAGCGACTTGTAGTTAGAAAACAGATAAGAGAAAAAGCAAGCCTTGACATGCCACATATACTAGTACTTATTAATGATAAAGAAAATATAGTATTTGATGAAGTGAAGAATTGTGACAAAGAATTGGTATATGATTTTGATTTGATGGAAGATAGTGGGCATATCAAAGGATATAAGATTACAAAAGATATAGAGAGAATACTTGATAAATTATGTATATTGAAAGATAAGGCAAATGACGGATTGCTCTATGCTGTAGGTGATGGCAATCATTCACTTGCGGCAGCAAAAGATTCATTTGAAAAGACAGGTAAAGGTAGATATGCACTTGTTGAACTCGTAAATATACATGATGGTGCGATGTTATTTTTACCAATTCATAGATTAGTAATTGGCATAAGTGAAAAGGAATTTACAAAAGACACTGGAATTGATGTGAAAAATCCTTTGCCACTTCAGGATTTGCAAAATATACTTGATGAGAAGAAATATAAAATTGATTATATACATGGAAAAGAAGAATGCTTAAAACTTGCTGAAAGTGGAAATAATGTAGCAATAATATATGATAAGTTTGCTAAAGATACTTTGTTTGAAGATGTTATAAAACATGGCTCACTTTGTAGAAAAAGTTTTTCTATGGGAGAGGCTAAGGATAAAAGATTCTATCTTGAGGCACAGGTGATTAGTTAAATGATATTTAGATTTAAAAATAAAATAATATGCTTGGTGCTTATATCACTTTTGCTTAATGCTTTTAACCCTACAATGGTTTTTGGCGAAAGAGTTTTGTGGCCAAGTGAGATGAATTTAGACAACGACTTAGTTGATGTGGAGTCACTACTTCCAGAAAATGCAACCTCATCCAATAGCAAAAAGGGCTTTCTATTTTCAGGTAATGTGAAAGATATATTTACACTTGGTGCTGGGCATATAGCAATCAATATAACTTTATCTGGTAGAGGACATGCATTCATTCAGTATTTGAAGGCGCTTAAGGAGAGGGGAATTAAAATCACTCTTATACTTGTGAATGATAAGGCACCAGTAGGAGTTAATTTAAGTGCTGCTCCTGGTGAATACAAAAATCCATATTTTTATATGATAGATTTTAAAGCAAGCAACGGAGATTGGCAAAAGTACAATTTTGATAGAATTGTTGAAGATTACTCAAAGTATGTTGATAATTGGATAATTGGCAATGAGATTAACTCACAATTATATAATTTCTATGGTGCTGCTAGTGTAAATGATTATACCAAAGTATATTGTGAATCTTTTAAAATATGTTACGACAAGATAAAAGAAGCAAATAGTGATGCGAATGTATTTATATCCTTTGACCAGGCCTGGGACTTGCCAAGTTATGATTCAAGAGATAGAAGGTTTGATAAGACCTATGGTATGTATAGATATAATACAAAAGAACAATTAATACTTATAAATAATTATCTTGGAAAAAATGTTGACTGGGGTGTAGCGCTTCACCCTTATCCAGCACCACTGGAATCATCTTATTTCTGGGATGATGAATATGCTGGGTATGACAAGACAGCAAAAGATGAAAAAGAAATGCCATACCTTTTGACCTTAAAAAACTTTGAGATAGCAATAAATTTTCTTGCAGAAAAAAGATTTTTAAATAAAAATAATATGCTTAGAAATATAATGATAAGTGAGTTTGCACTTACCTCACACCAAGGAGAGAGAGAGCAGGCTGCTGGATTATATTATTTGTGGGAGAAGATAGAAAATAATCCATTCATCATGGCATTTTTATATAATGCGCAGACCGATTTGCCTGATGGTTTTAATTTTGGATTAACAAGTGATAAAAATAGAAAAAGACTTATATGGGCAGTATTTAAAGATATGGATAGAGAAGATGATAGAGAGTGGTGCAAAGATTTGCTTGATGCTGTACTTGAAGAGCATGGATATGTAGATATTAATGGAGTTATATTTAGTTTAGCAAGTTTAAGTGAGGCAACAAAGATTACAAAATAATTGTTTTGGTTGTTGATTCAAGCATTTTGTTATTAGAGATAAAATTATAAAAGTTTGTAGCAAAAATATTTTGTTTAATAGATGGAGAGAGTATAAACTCTCCATTTTTATTTTGTTTGATTGCCTTAGAGGTAGGGAAGTTTTTTAAGAATGACCTGTATGAGCTTGGCGAATAACTTAAAAGGTAAGGTATTTTAATATTTTTTAAATATGGCAAGAATGATTTTTTTAGACCGAGTATTCTAATATAGTTTGATTTTATACTGTTAGTTTTTTTAATATCAAAAACTAAGCAAAGCAAAGTTCTTTTTATGTTTGAAAGTGTTCTATTCTTTGCATTTAATAGTTTAGATCTTTTTTCAAATGAAAGATTCTTGCCTGATGAATTGATTAGTGAATTATACATATCTAAAGTCATCCCTTGAATGTAAGCGTAATTAATTAAATCATTCTTTGCAGATAGAATTTTATAATTTAAAATATCGCTAAAACTATCTAAGTCAATTCTTTTTGCAATTTTTTTTCTAAGTTCACTTGCAGTAGGCAAATCCGAAGATCTTTTTATACATATAGGTATTATTTTACTTTTCAACTTATTTATTGCACGTATATATTCAACTGCGAGTATATCGTTTGGAGAAAGGTTTTTCCCATAAATATTTGATATTATTTTTGGATAGGAATAGCCCTCTTTCAATAGTTCTCTTATTTTAGTATTAGATTCACTATATATGTCTACTTCTGCATATTTGCTCAATTTTCTTATATCGTTTATATTTGAACCAAAAATTACTTTGTCTACAAAACCAAGTTTGTTGATTATATATATTGATGATGAGGCAAATATATTAGCTGATGCTAAACTACATTCGATAGGTAGTTCTATAACCAAATCAACGCCATTTTTAATTAGGATATTTGTTCTTTGATATTTATTATAAACTGCTGGCTCGCCTCTTTGTACAAAATTTCCAGACATAATGGCAATTAAAATATCCCCTTCCTTTCTAGCAGCATTGATTAAGCACTTATGACCTGCATGAAAAGGGTTACATTCACATATAAAAGCTACAACTTTCTTATCATTTATCATGGTTTAATTATACTCAAAATTGTGCAAAAATGCCAATAATGTGGTATAATTATTTATTGTGCAGAATAGTCGATTTAACAACCAGTATAGTAATAGTAGACGCCATCATTCAAGCGATATATCATCAATCGTTAGGATTATTGTGTCATTTTTTGTGATAGTTATTTCGGTGGCTGCTATATATATCGTAGTTAGAAGAGTGATGGATATAAAAATATTTGGCGGTATCAATCTAAAAGAAGAGGTGCATGATAGTTTGTCTATAACAACTGATGCAAATTCAGGCACATCATATTTTGTAACTGATGACAAGGGACTTAAGTTTAGAAAGGAAGATAAAACTTTTGCAAGAGAAGAGTGGATAGAGAAAAATGGAGAGCTATTTTATTTTGATACGGCTGGATATGGATTGAATGGTGACTTAAAAAAGGATGGTCAACTATATAAATTTGAAAATGGAAAATTAAAGGGCATAAAGAGAGATACATCATATGTGCGTAGGGCGAAGGATGAACTCTTTAGTAGTGTAGAGTCTGCGCAGTATCTTGTGTGGCTTAAGGATGATGAAAAGGATGGAAGTTTTTATCCTATAAGATATAAACAGTATAGCGATGATAGTGAAGATTATCTTGGCACAGAATATGATAAACAGTATTCTTCTCCTAACATGGTTAAAATATATATGAGCAATATTTATTATCTTGCGGTAGGAAAGGGATCAAGTTTTGCTGGAAGATTATATAGGATGAGG
>OMRR01000013.1 GCA_900313535.1 uncultured Eubacteriales bacterium | reverse complement strand
CTCGTGGTGATAAGTCAGGAACACATACAAAAGAGTTATCACTTTGGCCAGAAGAATTAGGAATTAAGGAAGATCCAGCAACATTTGCTGCATATCAAGATTGGTATGTTTCTTCAAATGCAGGTATGGGCGTTTGCTTAACTCAAGCAGCAGAAAGAGGAGCATATATTTTATCTGATAAGGCTACATTCCTTACATTCAAGGCTAATGGTGGAGTTATAAAGTAATTATTCTATCGGTTTTCAAATGAAGATTTGGGCAGAGGCATTCAATTTAATATTGAATATGGATAGAACTCTTATGGACATATTGTCTGTTACTTTCAGAATGGCAATATCAAGTTCTATCATCTCGCTTATAATTGGATTACCAATAGGTATAATTTACGGATATAAAAATTTTAAGATAAGAAACTTTTTCATAATTATTAACCGCACACTCATGGGTATGCCACCTGTGGTGTGCGGTCTTTTATGTTATTTGATGTTTTCTGGTGTTGGACCGCTAAGACATTTGAGACTTTTATATACTGTAGAAGGAATGGTCATAGCTCAGGTATTACTTATAACTCCAATTGTAATTGGTACTATGGAGCCATTTGTCAGAAAACTTTACCCTGAAGTGAAAGATACAATAGATGGTATACATATAAGTGGGATAAAAAAAATAATGCTTTTAATTAATGAAAGTAAATATGAGATAGTTTCAGTTTATCTATTTGCATTATCAAGAGCACTTGCAGAAGTGGGTGCGGTATCAATGGTAGGTGGTGCTATAATTTTCAAAACAAATGTAATGACGACGGCCATTATGAATTACACTAATATGGGTGACTTTAATAAGGCAATGGCACTCGGCATAATTCTCATGCTAGTATCGCTTGTCGTGAATATTTTTGCTAATATTTTACAGCAGAACTCATGATATTATATATATATTATTTAGCAAATACCTCACACCTAAAATAGGTCGCAAAAACAAGATTTTATATGCAAGCGCTGGCTCTGCTTTGCCAAGAACTTTGCAAACTCGCTACGCTCAAACAGTGCTAAAGTTCTAAAACTCAGCTATCGCCATCGTTGCAAAAAATCAGTTTTCGCTCCAACTATTTTCTTGTGCGAGGTATTTGCTAAATATACAATAAACATATTTTAACCATGATTATAGTAAAAAGAATTAAAAAAATATATAATGGTCAAGTGGTATTAGACATCGAGAATTTTGCATTAGAAGAGGGCAAGATTTACGCTGTCATAGGTCCAAATGGTTCAGGAAAGAGTACGCTAGCAAAAATATTAGCTGGCTTATTAATAGATGATAGTGGAAAAAAGAAGGAATTAACTTCTGGTTTATATATTGGTAAAAAAATCAATGTGGCATATTTGCCACAAAAGCCATATATCTTTGATATAAGTCTTGAAAAGAATTTGATGATTAATGGAACTGATAAAAAGAAGTGCGAAGAATTAATAGAAAAATTTGAGATAGGGTATTTGAAAGGTAAAAACGCAAAAAAGTTTTCTGGTGGTGAGCAACAGAAAATGGGACTTGCACGATTAATGATGCAAGATTATGATGTAGCTATCTTAGATGAGCCTACATCGGCAATGGATGAAGTTTCAAAAAATAAGGCTATAAGTATTATAAAGGAATATGCAGAAGGAAAGACTTTAATTATGATTACTCATGATTTGAGTAAGGTAAATGAAATTGCAGATTATGTGTTGAGAATGGAATGCGGTAAAATAGTATGATAGATTTATTAAAAGTTGATAGTTTAGAAGAAGCAATTGAAAAACTATATAGTGAATGTGTAAATAATCATTTTAATGTTGATATAGAAGAAATTGATGTTAAAAATTCTTTAGGTAGAGTTTTGGCAGAAGATATAGTATCAAAGGTAAATGTTCCAGAGTTTGATAGGTCTACTGTGGATGGATACGCAGTTATAGCTAAAGATACAGAAGGCGCAAATGATACTATACCAACTTTTCTAAATGTTGTTGGTGAAAGTTTAATGGGTTTGCCTTGCGATATTAGTATAAAGAATGGTGAATGTGTTTATGTGCCAACTGGTGGCATGCTTCCTAAAGGTGCAAATGCTTGTGTTATGATTGAATATACAGAGAATATCACTGATAAAAAATTAGCAGTATATAATTCAGTGGCAGAAGGACAAAGCGTAATTAAAAAAGGAGATGATGTAAAAGAAGGGGCTATAGTTTTAAGTAAGGGTAAAAGGATTAATGCTGCTGACATGGGATTTTTGTCATCTGTTGCTGTAGGAAAAATAAAGGCATATAGAAAACTTAATGTTACAATTATTTCAACTGGAGATGAATTAATTGATGGTGATGAGAAAGATACATTAGGTAAAATACGAGATGTTAATACTAATTTATTGATTGGTCTTTCAAATAAATACAATTTAAATGTTATAAATAATTTTTTACTAAAAGATGAGGAAATACTTTTGGAAAAGACTATCAGCGAGGCTATGACAAATAGTGATGTTGTGGTGACTTCTGGCGGTAGTTCAAAAGGAAAAAAGGATGCAAGTAGTGTGGTTATAGATAGGCTTACTTCATCTAAGGTTTTGACTCATGGTATAGCTATAAAACCGGGTAAACCAACAATAACAGCATATGATAATAAAACTAAAACTATAGTTGTAGGACTTCCAGGTCACCCAGTAGCATCAGCTGTTCTATTCAAATTAATTGTAGTTGATACCATTAGAAAACTAATGGGAGTAAAAGAAAAAGAATCAGTTTGCGAGGGGACAATTACAGAAAATATACCTGCATCACCTGGTAGGACTACAATTCAATTGGTGAAGATCGATGATAAGTTTAATATAATACCAATCTATGGTCGTTCAGGACTAATTCATACTCTATCAATGGCTGATGGATTTGTAAAACTCGAACTTAATCAAGAAGGAATAAATAAAGGCGAAAAAGTAAAAATGTATTACTTGTAGGGGGCAATTTATGGCAAAAAGAAATTTATATTTAAAAACAGTATCAGTAGAAGAAGCATATGAAAAGTATTATACTGCTTTAAAAGATAAGAATATTTTAGATAAAAAGACGGAAGAAGTAAGGACTGTTGATGCTCTATCTCGCATAACTTCAGAGGCGATTTATGCAAAATGCAATTCGCCTCTTTTTAATGCCGCAGCCATGGATGGTATTTGTGTTGATAGCAAGAAAACAAAGAATGCAAGTGAAGAAAATCCGGTAGTATTAAAATTGGGAGTGGATTATAAGATAGTTGATACGGGCGATGCAATCAAACCACCATTTGATGCAGTGATAATGGCTGAGGATGTGATAGAGATTGATGATGAAACTATAAAGATTATTGCTCCTGTTAGCGGTTGGGAAAACATAAGACCTATAGGTGAAGATATAGTTGTGGGGGAGATGATACTTGAGAGTAATCATGCGATAAAGCCAATTGATATTGGTGCATTAATTGCTGGTGGTATATCTAAAATTAAGTGTTATAAAAAATCGACAGTTGGAATTATCCCTACTGGCGATGAAATTATAGATATGAAAGATGACCCAAAGGAAGGTGACATTATTGATTCTAATTCATACATGATTAAGGCTTTGGTTGATGAGTCATATGGTATAGGCAATAGATATAATATTGTAAAAGATAATTATGATGATATTAAGAAGAGAATTCTTGAGTCATTAAATGATAATGATATCACGATAGTTAATGCAGGTTCAAGTGCGGGCACTGAAGATTATACAGTCCATATTTTGAGAGAACTTGGCGATGTTATAGTTCATGGTGTCTCAATGAAACCAGGTAAACCAGTTATACTTGCTATAGTAAATGGTAAACCTGTTATAGGGCTTCCGGGATATCCATTAAGTGCATATTTGGCATTTGACTTATTTGTTAGACCATTACTTATGAAAGAGAAGATATATAGTGAAGAGATTGATGCAATTACTTCAAAAAGACTGGTATCGTCACTTAAATATAGAGAGTATGTAAGAGTGAAGGTAGGAAAAGTTGATGATAAGTATATAGCAGCCCCATTAAATCGTGGTGCTGCATCTCAAATGAGCATGGTTAGGGCAGACGGAATTTTAGTTATACCTCAAAATAGCGAGGGCGTTGAAGCATCAGAGAATTCAAAAGTTAAACTATTAAAGAATAAATCAAAACTTGATAATACTCTAGTTTCTATTGGTTCGCATGACATATTAATGGATATCGTTTCTGACATAATGGCAAAGAATTATGATGGAGTTACATTATCTTCAACTCATGTTGGATCAATGGGAGGACTCCTTGCATTAAAAAGAGGAGAAACAATTATAGCACCAACGCATTTGCTTGATGAAAATACTGGAGTTTATAATGTAGCTATCATCGAGGAAATATTTGGCAAAGGAAAGATATCTTTAATCAAAGGGTTTAATAGAATACAAGGCATAATGGTGAAAAAAGGAAATCCGCTTAACATTAAAAGTATAGAAGATTTAACAAAATGTAAATTTGTAAATCGTCAGCGCGGTGCTGGAACAAGAGTGCTCTTTGACTATAAATTGAAAACACTTGGGATTGATCCTAACTTAATAGATGGTTATGACAAAGAGCTTTCTACACATATGGCAGTAGCTGCATCTGTTGCAAGTCCATATGCAGATGCAGGCATGGGTGTAAAATCTGCTGCTGATAGTATGGGACTTGATTTTATAGAGGTAGGTGTAGAGGAGTATGACTTTGCAATTAAAACTGATAATTTAGATGATGATAAAGTAAAGAAATTTATAGGAGTTATAAAAGGACAAGAACTTCATGATAAACTTGACAAGCTAGGCGGTTATGGATTTGATAAGGTTGGAGAAATAATCAATATTTAATTTAGACATTAACTCATATCTTTATAATGGCTACGTATTGGGCGTAGCAATTTTTATTTTAGAATAGTGCCATTCATATAGTTTTAGTTGATTCAAAAAAACACCAATACATAAGAATAATTTTTCATAATTTTAATAATTAGTAATGAGTTTCTATATTTTTAATAATTTTCAAAATCAACTAAATCACTGTTTAATATGGTATATTAGCATTATTCATAAACAAACTAATAAAATAGGCGCATTTTTGCCATAACTCAAAATGGTTGAAAATTAAACACTAATTTTAATAATTAAAATAATTTTATAAATAAGAATAATCGCAATATTTGATTGACTTAATTATAGTAATATTGTATATTATTATCAAGTAATTAATCCTTATTAATAGCAGTATGTAGATAGTTTTAGCAATTAATAATTAATAAGGTTATGTCATAAAAATCTAAAAAGGAGAATAAAAATGGTTAAGCTAACAATTAATGGTCGCCAAGTTGAAGTCGAAAATGGAAGTACTATACTTGCTGCTGCAAAGAAACTCGGAATCAGCATACCTACATTCTGTCATGATGAGTATGACCGACTTTCTAAAGACACTTGTCCTGAATACGATGGACTTGGTGATTGCGGAATTTGTTCGTGTGAAGTCAAAGGAAAAAGCGAACTTGTAAAAGCTTGTAGCACTCTTGCAGAAAGTGGTATGGAAGTTTTTACAGAATCACAAAAGGTTAAAGACGCAAGAAAAGAAATTTTAAAACGCATTGTTTCTATTCATCCTATGGATTGCGTCAACTGTGTTAAACTTGGTGCATGTAAATTGCAAAAATATTGTGAACTTTATGGTATCAAGGATAAGGAGTATGAGACTCCATATGAGAAGAGAGGCAAAGACATGTCTAATCGTTTCTACTTCCAAGAGATGGATAAGTGTATTAGATGTGGAAAGTGTGTAAAGACTTGTAAAGAGTTAGTAGGTGTTCACGCACTTACAACTTGCAAGGTAGGAGATTTGACTTATGTAATTCCAAATGTTTCTGATGAAGTTTACAAAGAGAAAGTTGGAAAAGTTGGATCATCATTATCTGCAGAAGAAAAGTTAAAAGCTTATAGAGAAGGCAAGATAGGAATGGGAGACACAGATTGTGTTTCTTGTGGAAACTGTGTATCTGTATGTCCAGTTGGCGCTCTTATGCCAAAGAGTGAAAATGAATTCCGTGAGTGGGAGACAAAGAAAGTTGTAACTACTTGTACATATTGCGGAGTTGGATGCCAGATAGAGTACTCAGTTAAAGATGGAAAAATTGTTGATGCTAAACCAGCAAATGGTCCATCAAATGAAGCACTCCTTTGTATCAAAGGAAAATTTGCATATGATTTCATCAATCACAAAGATAGATTAATTCACCCAATGATTCGTAAAAATGGAAAGGACAGTCCACTTGTACAAGTATCTTGGGATGAAGCATTAGATTTCGCTGCTAAGAAGATTAAAGAGGTTCGTGATGAGTTTGGCGGCGATGCAGTTGCAGGATTCTCTTCTGCAAGAACAATCAATGAAGATAATTATTTATTCCAAAAATTCTTAAGAGCAGCAGTAGGTACAAATAATGTTGACCACTGTGCTCGTCTCTGACATAGCTCTACAGTTGCTGGTCTAGCAACAACTTTAGGTAGTGGAGCAATGACTAATAGAATCACAGGTATTAAAGCAGCAGATGTTATATTTGTTACTGGTTCAAATACTACAGAGGCACACCCAGTAATGGGTATGTATGTTCGTCAAGCAAAGGCGGCTGGAAAGAAACTCATCGTAGCAGACCCAGTTCGTATTCCGCTTGCAGAAATAGCAGATATTTATTTACAAATAAATCCAGGAACATCAGTTGCATTAACTAATGGTATGTTAAATGTAATCTTTGCAGAAGGATTAGAGGACAAAGAATACATGAAAGAACATACTGAAGGCGGAGATGAATTAAAGGAATTTGTAAAACAATATACCCCTGATAGAGTAGCAAAGATTTGTGGAGTTAAAGAAGAAGATATAATTGCTGCAGCAAGAATGTATGCTGGAAGCAAGAAGTCATATATTGCGTATGCAATGGGTATCACACAACACTTAAATGGTACTGAAAATGTTATGAGTTTAAGTAACCTTGCACTTGTTACAGGAAATCTTGGACACGATGCTTGTGGCGTTAACCCACTTCGTGGACAAAATAATGTTCAAGGCGCTTGTGATATGGGTGCACTTCCTACAGATTACCCTGCATATCAAAAAGTATTTAACCCAGATGTTCAAAAGAAATTTGAAGATGCTTGGGGCGTTAAGCTTAATCCAAATAAGGGACTTCCTGTTACTAAGGTTATCCCTGCAATACTTGAAGACAAAGTTAAATTACTTTATATCATGGGTGAGAACCCAGTTGTATCAGATCCTGATACAGAGCACGTTATACATGCGCTTAAGAAGGCATTTGTTATTACTCAAGATTTGTTCTTAAATGAAACTTCAGAGTATGCTGATGTTGTATTCCCATCAACTGCATTTGCAGAGAAGGATGGAACATTCAGTAATACTGAGAGAAGAGTTCAAAGAGTAAGAAAACTTGCATCAGTTAAGGGCGAGTGTAAAGATGACTGGTGGATTATAATGAACATAATGAATAGAGTTGGATACAAGTGCCATTATGATAAACCAGAAGATATATTTAATGAATTAAGAAAAGTAACTCCAAGTTATGCTGGAATTACATATAAGAGAATAGAGAAGGAAGGAATACATTGGCCATGTCCAACTGAGGATCACCCAGGAACACCTGTACTTCACGCTAAGGGACCTATAAGAAATGGTGGAAAGGGACTCTTAAAAGTTATGGAGTGGCAACCATCTCCTGAAACTCAAAATAAGAAAGAGTATCCAATTACTCTTACAACTTGTCGTATCCTTTATCATTATCATACAAGAACTATGACAGATAGAACAAGAGCTATTCACTTTACAGCACCAAGAAAGTGGATTGAAATTAATAAAGATGATGCTACTGAGATGAGAATAAGTGAAGGCGAGTGGGTAGAGGTTACTTCACCAAGAGGTAGTGTATTTGCAGAGGCAAGAATAGTTGATACAGTGCAACCAGGCGTTGCTTGGATGCCATTCCACTATGCTGGTGGTGCAAACATGCTTTCAGATGCACACTCACTTGATCCTATATCAAGTATACCAGGCTATAAACAAATTGGTGTAAAGATAAGCAAAGTATCAAGCAAGAAAGCAAAAGCACTTGCAAATAAAGCTGATAAAGAAGAAATCATGTACTACGCAAACGAAAATCCAAATGCAATTCGTTATAAGGAAGAGGGCGTAGAAAAACTTCTTATGGAAGAAGAAGAGAAGTTACTCAGTGGAGCACCAAACCTTATAGAAATGCAAGATAAAGAGGGCGAAGAGTTTACTAAGTCACAAGACTACATGGTAAAAGAGCAAAGCTTAATTAGTTGGTGTAGAAACGACAGTAGAAAGAAAGCTAGAAAAGGTAAAGCTGGTTGGTTGCCAAAGTAAAATATTGAGGGAAGGAGAGATAATATGAACGAGATATATGGTGGTTTTATAGATGAGAACATAAGACTCACTATAGACGATAAAGTTGTTTATTGTCCAAAGAATAGTACTATATTAGATGCAGCAAGACTTGCTGGAATAGAAATCCCTACACTTTGTTACCTTAAAGGTTTAACACCAACTGGCGCTTGCGGTGTGTGTGTTGTTGAGGTAGTAAATGATGATGGGTCATCTACATATAAGAGATCATGTAGATGTCGTGCTAGAGATGGCATGGTTGTCTATACAAAGACAAAAGAACTTGATGAGAAAAGAGCAAATAGAATTAAAGAGCTTCTTTGCAAGCACCCAAATGATTGTTTGACTTGTCAAAAGACAAATGGTAATTGTCATTTCCAAGAAGTAACACATTTATTTGGAATTAATCCTGAAGAGAGAAAAGTTCCAAATCGTCCATATGATGATACGTGTGTAGCATTTACTCGTGATATGAGTAAATGTATAGCTTGTGGAAGATGTGTAACTGTATGTAATGAAATTCAAAAAATAAAGATCTATGAGATGTATACAGATCCAAAGACTGGTGATAGATATCAACAAGTAAAACTCGGTAAGATGCTTGGTGATACAAATTGTATTAATTGTGGACAATGTGTAAAAGTATGTCCTGTAGCAGCACTTACAGAGAGAGATGGAATTTCAAAAGCTATAGAAGCAATTGAGAATCCAGATGTTACAGTTGTATGGTCTATGGCACCAGCAATTCAAAACACTATTGGTGAAGAGTTTGGTCTTCCTACAGGAACTGATGTTACTAAGAAGATAGCAGCTGCTATGAAAGCTTTAGGCGGATATGCATATACAACTGATTTCTCAGCTGACTTAACTATCATGGAAGAAGGAACTGAGTTTATCGGTAGAGTATCTAATGGTGGAGTATTACCAATGCTTACATCATGCTGCCCAGGTTGGATAAGATATATGGAGTATAATTATCCAGATCAACTTGAGCACTTATCATCATGTAAGTCACCACAACAAATGTTTGGTGCATTAGTTAAGAATTATCT
>OMRR01000102.1 GCA_900313535.1 uncultured Eubacteriales bacterium | reverse complement strand
TGTGGATGGGGGTGGATTCGGACCACCGAAAGCGATGCTAACAGATTTACAGTCTGCCCCCTTTGGCCACTCGGGAACCCATCCATACTTTGTAAGGGCGGATTACATCCGCCCTTACATACGACCCGAAGGGGACTTGAACCCCTGACCTCTGCCGTGACAGGGCAGCGCTCTAACCATCTGAGCCACCGGGCCATTTTAAAACTTACGCTCGCTTACCCAACTCGGACCATTTTAAAACCCACCTAAAACATATCATTAGATAAGCCTTATGATTTTACTATAAATATTTAATTTTTGCAAGTGTTTTTTTTAATAAAACTAGACTATTTTTTAGCCCTATTTTTTAATACTTTTTTGTATTTTTGAGTTTTGACTATTTAAATCTTTAATTTTCTGGCTTAAATCAGCGATCTTCTCAATCTTTTCTGCTATCTCTGCATTGTTTTTAGTTATTGGCAAACCTTGCTTTACTACTTCATTACCAATTGAATACTTTAACTTTTCAATTTGTAATTGACATTTAGTAACCTGTGCTTTTAATTTTGCTATTTCTGCTGCTTTAGTTGCTTTTTCTTTTGCTACTTTTGCTACTACTTTTCCTTTTGCAAGTACTTTTTCACCTATCTCTTGTCCCTTCTTTGTTGTTTTAGATACAACCTTCTCAACTTCCTTTTTTGTTTCCTTACTAAATAAATTATCAATGAATCCCATTTTCTTTTCTCCTTTATATTATTATTTTATATTTGTGATCCGCTATTAAATGATAAAAATAGATTAGATAAAAAATTATATATCAAATTATTATTATACAAATAACTCACTATGTAAGACTCTTTTATATTGTTGTTAATGACTGCAACTTGCGGTATATTCTCCAATGCTCTAAGTATAGTAAATAATATCCATGTAATCACTATCATCTCAACTATACCAAACATCCCTCCAAGTATTTTGTTTAGTTGCCCAACAACTGGAATATAATCTATTACATCAAGTACTTTTAATGCTAATTTTACTAATATCAAAACTATAATGAATACTGCTATGCCACATATCAAATTAATTATAGCATTTGCAATATTGGTGCAAAGACCATCTCTAATACTTTCTTGAATATTTCCAGTATCTATAGCATCTCTTAATATCGGCACATTCAATTGATCATAAACATTACTTTTCATCAACGCATCATATATTTTTGTAGTCAGTGTTGACTCCCAATTAGTAATGTCTTTTACATATCCAGCAATTGTAGGTGTAAATACTTTTGTTGCTATAATTGTGATGATTATCGTACCGAAAGACAAAATTTTTTTTACAAAGCCCATCTTAAAGCCTTTTACAAAACTGTAAATCATAAATAGTATAAAAACTATTGTTATTAAATTTTTAAGAATTATTTCTTGCATTAGAAATCAAAATGCTCCTCCATCAATATTAGACATCCGTCTTTGTCATACTTTGGTTTTTTGAATAATTTTGGTTTTTCTGCTCTATCTGCTACCTCTTCTATAAGTGCTTCAACGTTTTCCTCATTAAGCAATATTCTATTTTCTTTCATTTCTTCAACTTTCTCATAAAGTACAGGAATTGCATCACTATGTAATACACAATCTATGCTCTTTACATATTTTTTACAAGCTTCAACAAATTCATCAACAGTCATCTCTGCTTTTAAATTATGTTCAACCTCTCTATTTACTCTACTAGTCTCTGCTTCTTTCTTTTCAACTTCCTTCTTTTCTTCTCTTTCAGAGAATATTTTAGTTGGTTTATCAACTTTCTGCGCAACCTTGTTTTGTTTTTCTTTGAATTCAGCGATCTCTTCATTTGTTGCATCAAGTGTCTCCTGTGGTCTACTTGACAACACAGAATATACGTCAAATCTGCCTATAAACGAAGGTCTATTTGTGGCCATTTTATCAAAATTGTTAATCACATCTACTAGTGCAAATATACTCTTTCCTTTTTTGTTAATAATATACTCTTCAATGTCATCAAGTACTTCATTCTTTAATTGTCCTGCATTTTCTATAATCAAATCTTTGTTTACAATCTTTTCAACATAATAAGTAAAACCTTTTTCATTTATATTATATGCAGATGCTTTTGCTATAGAACACTTTTCACCCAAGACATCATGAATATATTGCAATTCTTTTTTTGCAATATCTATGCCTTCGTCCTTTGAATGCGCCTCGATTATCATATGGAGCTTTGTTTCACTCAATTTCATTGTTTTAAATCTCCTTCTTATTTCAAAACTTTTTGATCTATACTTATTGAATTCACTTGCTACAATCTTCTCTTCTTCTTTTAATTCTTCTATCAGTCGTTTTAACTTTGCCTTATCATCTCTTTCACTATTCATAAACGCCATGTTGTTTTTCTCTTTTTCTTCATAACTCTCTTCATCTGGCGTATAAGTTATATTTATATTGTTGGATACACTATCCTCATTTAATTCATCATCAAGATTTTCATTTCTTAAACTTTCAAGTTCTTTATTTATTCTTTCAACTTTTTCTACAGGTATGCTTACTCTTTCTTCTTCAAGTTTTGTATCATTGTAAAACTCTAAAGGTTCTTTAAACTCTATCTCTTTATCTTCATCTTTTAGGTAGCCTATCTCTGCATCCTTTAGCAATCTTTCTTCCTCTTCATTTAGTTCTGTGTATTTCTTTTTTAAAAGTAATGCATTTTTACCATAACCATTTCTTTTCACCCCGTAAAAATCTACGATAAATTTGCACAACTCCAAAACCTCTTCTCTTTCACCAAGTTTATCACAAAGCAATGCAAGTTCAAATGACATTTTTTCATCTTTCTCTTCAGTTAGAAACTCTGTAAGTACTCTTTTTAATTGCTCACTATTTGCATTTTTTGCTTTCAAAATATAATACTCAAGTATTTTTTTTCTATTATCATTTGGAAAACTTTTAGCAAAATCAATAAAATAACTTATTGCATCTTTTAATTCTTTACACTTCGCATTAATAAGGCAGAGTGCAAAATATAATCTATTTTTCACCGGAGCTATCTCATAAGCATATTCAAGTATCATTTTTGCATCTTTATACTTTTCACCTTCTTCATATACACTTGCTGCAAACATCAATATGTTAATATCTTCTATTTCATCCCAAGGAATCTTATTTGCCACTTTAATAGCAGTAGCAATGTCACCCTCTGCTTTTCGCCTCTTCATTTTTTCTATTAAGTTTTCAAACTCTAATTGGTCAATCATAATACTAATCTCCCATTTAAGGCTCTGAGCAAAGTTACTTCATCAACATTTTCTATATCTCCACCCACAGGGACACCTGAAGCTATCCTACTAACCTTTATATTCAATGGCTTTATTAATTTCATTAAGTATGTGGCTGTGGTTTCTCCCTCAACTGAAGAATTCGTTGCCAATATCACTTCTTCAACATCAGCCGACAATCTTGCCATTAATTCCTTTATTTTTAACTCATTTGGGCCTATACCAAGTAATGGTGAAAGGGCACCTCCCAATATATGGTAAACCCCTTTATATTCGCCTACATTCTCGTAAGCTATCATATCTCTTTCATTTTCTACTACCATTATCTGCTTTTTGTTTCTATTTTCATTTGAGCAAATGTTGCAAATGTCATCATCAGAGAGGCAAAAACATATTTTGCACTTTTTTATATTGTCTCTAACAATATTTATCGCATTGACCAATGATTCAATTTTTTCTTTAGGGGCGTTAGCTATATGATAGGCAAGTCTGCCTGCTGATTTTCTTCCAACGCCGGGTAGATTTTCAAGTTCTTTAATTAATCTTTGCAAATTTTCTGAACTGTTAATCATTCTGCTCCCCTATCTCTATGTCTATCTTATCAAAAGCATCATCAAGCTTCCATTTTACATCACTTGAATATTTTGAATCATTCAATTTTACTAATTTAAATATTATTTTTTTTCCTATCAACTCTGTCGCTACATTCTCAAGGCTTTCTTCAATTTTTCCAATATCACTAATTAGCATCAAAAAATTATAATCTTTATCGCTTGTTTGTACTTCTATAAGCCCTGGTTCTTTTTCATTTCCAGGCAAAGCTTTACTTCTTTGTATTATCGGTTTTATTGTCATTTCAACTGAAGAAGTTATTCTCTGCCAATTCTCAGTCACTTTATTTATCTCATCCATAGTAGCAGGTGTCAATTTTATTTCTTTTATCTTTGCATCTGCATTATCTTTACTCTTCTCTTTATTTGTATTTTCTACTTCCTCATTTCTATCAACCACTCTTACATAACTTCCGGATTTTTGCAAATCCTCGATGTTTTTTAATCTTGCCATCACAGCTGACTCTATATAATTTGTTTCTGGGTTTGCAAGTCTTATTAAAGATGTTTCTAAAATCACTCTTCTATTCTCATCGTATTTCATCACATTATAAGTTTTAGATAACTCTTCAATAAAATATATTAATGTATCTTTTGAAATCAGTTTTGATTCCTTTTTCAATTTATCAAAGTTACTCTTTGTGATATTTAAAGTTTCTGTAGGTTCTTTTAAATCTTTAACAATCAACAAATTTCTCAGATACCATATTAAATCATTAGTAAACTGTGATATGTCTTTGCCTTTTTCCAAGCACTCATTGAGTATGGTAAATGCTTTCTCTATATTGCTCTCATTAACCGCTCTTGCTACCTCACTAAAATCTTCATCATCAACTACACCAAGTATCTCTAAAACCTTTTCTTTGGTAAATTTTTCATTTGCTGAATATGCTCTAATTCTATCAAGCTTACTGATACTTTCTCTCATACTTCCATCACTTTTTTCAGCAATGAAAACTAATGCATCTTCATCAATCTCTATGTTTTCTGAAGTGCAAATTTTTTTTAAGTACTCAACAATAGTTTCTATGTTTATTCTCTTGAAATTGTATTTTTGACATCTTGATAGTATAGTTTCTGGCAATTTATTTGGATCTGTGGTTGCTAGTATATATACTACATACTCTGGTGGTTCCTCCAAAGATTTTAAAAATGCTTGAACAGCTCCATCAGAAAGTGCATGTGCCTCATCTATGATAAAAACCTTGTATTTCTCGCCATTTACTGGTGGATATTCTATCTGATCTGTGATTCTCCTTATATCCTCTATGCCACCTTTTGATGCTGCATCCATCTCAACTATATTTAAATCCGCACTATCAAGCGCTGATTTACATACAGCACACTCGTTGCAAGGATTTCCATTTAATTCATTTGGACAATTTATACTTCTTGCAAATATTTTTGCCACTGTTGTCTTTCCCGTTCCTCTCGTACCAGAAAACAAGTAAGCATGTGCGATGCTTCCTTTAACTATCTGATTTCTAAGTGTCTTGACAATTATGTCTTGTCCTACAACCGTATCAAAATCGATTGGTCTATATTTTCTATATAAAGTTTCCATTATCCTTCTTCAACAAGTTTTAATTTCAATTCATCATGCTTATTTTGTATTTGTGTTAATTCTAACTTTACTTTTTCAATTTCGTTATTGATAGCTTCTATCCCCGCTCTTGCATCTGCGCCAACTCTTCTCTCTATCTCTACCTGTGTCACATTTACAAAATGTTCCATCGCCTCTTTCTTTTTTTCTTTATACTTTTCTACTTCAATCTTCCCAGCTTCAATGTCTCTATCAAGTTTGGTATAATCAAACTTATCATCTGTCATTTCTTTACTTGTTTCTTTTGATATCTTTTCTATCTCTTTTATATTGTCAGATATATTTTTTCTAATCTCTCTTATTTCTTTCAAAGCATCCAAATCTTTCTTAGTTAATCTTTCAACCAACAACCATACAAATCCCACAATAAAAATCACTGCAAGATATATTAAAACTATAACTATATATCTCAAAATGTTATTTGAAAATGCAGCAATTAGTTTTTCTTTATAGATAACAAATGAAATTATAGTCGGTATTAAAAACACTATTACAGCTGCAAGTACTGCTCCAATCTTTTCTGTAAGAGTTAATGGATTCCATACACTCATATAAAAACTTGAATTCACAAAACCTGGTAATTTCTTTTCTTCCAAAATTCTTTTTATCTCATTTTTTAAATATACATTATTCTCTTTTACCGAACGAGTATTTTGTTCAATAACCCTCGCAAGGTTTTTCTTTTTTTCTTCTGCTTTTTCTTTCTCTGCAACCTTCAATCTAACTTCCGCTTCTTTCAATACTTCATTATAAGAACGCTCAATCTCTTCTTTCTTTTGATAAATAGTTGAACCAATTAATTCATTGGCTTCTTTTTCTAATTCTTTTTTCTTTGATTCTAAAGTTGTAAGTTTCCCTTTTAATG
This sequence comes from uncultured Eubacteriales bacterium, assembly GCA_900313535.1. Classification (GTDB taxonomy): domain Bacteria; phylum Bacillota; class Clostridia; order Lachnospirales; family Lachnospiraceae; genus UBA3633. The sequence continues at coordinate 1,663 of OMRR01000102.1, read as the reverse complement.
TATTGATACTCTTCTTTAATTCTTCCAACTCTGAATTATTTACATTCTTATCATTTTCCATATATTCTCCTTAAAATCATTAGTAAGATTACCTAAGTTTGCTATATTTTTTAAGTTCAATACTCACTTTTACAATACACAAAACTACCCGAAAAAATTGCATTTTTCGAGCAAACCAATCATAATATTATAACACAAATTTTAAACTTTTAATATAGAATTATTGGATATTTATATATGTTTTTACTAACAAGAATCTAGCCCTAAATCCATCTTATTCCTAATATTAATACAATCTAAAGGTAATCCTTTTACTAAAGCCTTTGCCATCTGTTCTTCTAACATCTATAAAAAATATATCAACGAAAAGGTTATGTTTAACCACTTCAAAATCTATTAGCTTATTATAATAATTTCTTTGCATTTTATTATTCCAGTAATTAAATCCAACAAATGATGATATAGATAATACTATGGTAATAATAAAAATGAGTGTTTTGTTTTTTAAAGTATATTTATTTATGTCTTTGTCATCACTTGTATAAATATTGTCCATGTTTTCTATATTGCAATTATTTATGTTTTCTTCAACCCCATTTTCATTTACAATATTGTTTTCACTTAAATTATTGTTGTTTTTTATAGAGTTATAAAACTCTACTTCACTCATATTCATGTAGGTAAATACAAAAGGGTATAATGCACCTAAGGTAATTATTGACAATAGAAGCCATCCTATAAAACTTAAATGCAAACAAAATAATTTGAACTTATTTCCATTCATTATCCTTCTGCTTTCAGTAATGCAATCATTCGCACTTAAATGCGGATACTCTATCTTTATATATTCTGACATGCTATAGGAATAAATTTTAATAAATACTCCAACTATAGTAAATAACCATAAGTATAAAAACATCGTTTTTAACAAATCCACACCTATAATAGATAATGTTTTATTTTTATAATAATATATAAAATCACTAAACGAAAAATTGTTATCGTTAGGTGACTTTGATATTTGCAACATTTTTCTATCATAAGAATAAAAAAATGGTATATAAGGAATTTTTAAACTAATTATCATTCCTACAATCACTATAATTGCACTAACTTTATTCATCAATAATTGTTTATAATTTAAATATGCTATCGCCAAAGATATAAATACTATTATTGTAAGTGCAATTCTTATAACAAATGCAAAATAAACATGATTATCACTTATTATGCTATTGCCAAGTTTTTCTAATGCTAGTTTTTTTATTTTTTTATTTGACATACTAATCCTCACTACTTTTTATATTTTACCATTTCTTCTAACAACTTTTCCATCATAAATACTTTTTGTTATCCATTTTTATCATTTTGCTAATCCCTCAAATGCTTTGTGGTATTTCTTTAAAATTTCTTACTACATAAAACTTTTACTGAAAATTTTTCACTGAATAATTATTCAGTATAATCAAATATCACATCATCCACATTGCCTTCACTATCGATAGTATAATGAAAAAAATAATTATAAATTGATGTTGGTTCAAAATTTTTAAAATTGCTATACTCTTTCAACTCTATTTTACTTTCATTATAATCCAGTATACAATTTATTTGGGCATCATCTTCATTCATCAAACCAAAATAACTAGATAGATTATTGTTA
>OMRR01000095.1 GCA_900313535.1 uncultured Eubacteriales bacterium | reverse complement strand
CCCCATCTTGATGGAGTATTTACGCCATAGATGAAACTTTGTATACATTGTTTAACCTCATGGTAAGAAAGATTATCTATTTTTACAAAAGGTGCAAGATAAGTATCAAATGAAGAAAATGCTTGAGCACCTGCCCACTCATTCTGCATAATACCTAAGAAATTTACCATCTGATTGCAGAGAGTAGATAAGTGTCTTGCAGGGCTACTTGTAATCTTTCCTGGTATACCGCCAAGACCTTCTTTTATAAGTTGCTTAAGTGACCAACCAGCACAATATCCTGTAAGCATAGAAAGGTCATGAATATGAATCTCTGCATTTTTATGTGCTTGAGCTATCTCATCATCATATACTTCTGACAACCAATAATTTGCAGTGATTGCACCTGAGTTAGAAAGTATAAGTCCACCAACTGAATATGTCACAGTAGAGTTTTCTTTTACTCTCCAATCATTTACATTCAAATAATTATCAACTACTGTTTTATAGTTAAGGAGTGTCTCTTTTGTCTTTCTTATGTCGTCGTGTTTCTTTCTATATAAGATATATGCTTTGGCAACATCACCATAGTCATACTTAATCAAAACCTCTTCTACTGAGTCTTGAATCTCCTCTACAGTGATAACACCATTTTTAATCTTTGCTCCAAAAGCAGCTGCGACTCTCTGAGCAAGGTCATCAATTATACTTGGATGAGTCTCCCTCTTACAAGCTATAAATGCCTTGTCTATAGCGTCCTTAATCTTTTGGATATTAAAATCAACTATCTCTCCATTTCTCTTTGATACGACAAACATAATGCACCCCTCTAATTATTTATACCCAATAAAACTATGCACATAAAAACTCATAGTACATACTTTTATTAAAAGCGTAGTTATTATAACATAAGATTTGCAAAAGTCAATATATAGTTATTAACAAAATAAGAACCACTATATATAGTGGTTTTCAAGGTATTGATTATATAAGGCTTTTGCGTAAAATAGGGCTTTTTTAGACACTATTTACCATAGATTTTTTGGATTTTCTCAGTATAAGAACCATCATTTTCAAATACTATTATAGGTTCTAAGACCTTAAGCCCAGAATTTGCATTTTTCACGGCTTCAATCAGTACTAAAGAGGATGCACTGTCAACTTTAGGGTGTATAAATTGAAGTTTTTTAATCTCAAATGAATTTGACTTAAGTGTGGATGTCATCTCAGAGAGTCTTTCAGAATGATTGATTATATAGAACTTTTTGTTTGACTTTAATATAAGTTTCGCCGCCTTACAAATATCATCAAAGGTTATGCTTATTTCGTGGCGAGCTAGCATTTTTTTATCATTCAAATTTATTATGCCACTACCCTTTTTGTTGTATGGTGGATTGACTGTCACCATGTCATATGACTCATAAATATTTTTATATTTATCTCTGTTTAATATGATGTTATTAATGTCTTCGTTATAAACTTTTATATCATCTACAATATTTTTTGCATCGTCCACATTTTCTTTATTGTACTCTAATGATTTATTGCATAAATCTACTTGATCTTTTTCTATCTCAAATGCATCAATCTTAATTGCATCACTAAAAAAATCATTTCTCTTCGCATACATTATAAGTGGTATAGGAAGCGTGCCCGTGCAAAAGTCACAAATCTTAAGAGTTGAAGCTTGCAAGCCCACTTTGTTTGTGGAAGCTTTTTGAGCCCCACCTTCGTGCGAGCAAGTTTTGTAATCCCAATCTTCGTATGGGCGAGCCATACGAGCCCCTCCATAAAATTCTCTAAGCGCAAAATTAGCAAGAAGGACAGCATCAATCCCAAAATTGAAGCTGTCCTTATCTTGGTAAATCATATACCCGTTTATTTCTAAGTTTTCTAGTTTTATTGTGCCCACAGTTCATTCTTTATTTATCTATCGTTTTTACATTTGGCATTTCATTAATAAATCTAGCGATGCAAAGGATGTTCATAAATATTCCGATTAAAATTTCAAAATTAACTAGGGTGATTATTGTTTTGCCTTCAAATTCTTCCATGCCATTACTAAGCATAAATAATTGAAAGCTATCAATGATACTAACTTTAAATGCTGGATTATTTAACAATAAACTTAGTACTCCAAACATCACAGAAAACTGCAATATATACTCTATAATATTTAATATCAACATTATGATTGTTCTCGTAGCAGACTTTAAAACATATGAATCAACTTGCTTCTTTAATTTTAATTTGCCTAAAGTTATCTTCTTCTTTTCCTCAATCCACATGTATTGATTAAGCCTATGAAAAAATAACACATTTATTTGATAGACAAACATTTCAATCACTCTTAAGAACGAATAAATGAATATTATATAAAGCGATACTCTTATAAAAGTATTATTTACACAATCTGTATCTAATCTATCTAACACACATTTTACAACTATAGCATATGTCAAATTTAATACCACCCAAATCTCAGGGAATATATAAGTATCAACAAATGGCTTATCAGGCTTTTTTGCTTTAGAAATCTTCTTCCCTATTTGTCTTATCCAATAAAACACTGACATTCTTTCAAGAAAATAAAATATAAGATACAATGTCTGCACCAAGAATCCATCATTTTTATTAATTTTTGAAAAATTGAATTTCATAATATTATAAATCCGCCTTTACATCTCTTCTCTCTAGTTCCTCTAACTTTCTTGCCTCTTTTTCTTCCTCAGTCTCTTCTCTTGTAAATTGTCTCTTCTTAAACTTAAGTTCAGATGGATCGTATTCTCTCATTTCTTTTTCATCATTCTTTAAATTGACAAGTACTTTAACCTTTTGTCTTAAAGTGTTTATACTTTGAACTGTTCCCTTTAATCCATCCTTAGTAGTGACAAAATCTGAAATCTGTGGCATTGATTCATTTAACTTTTCATAAGTTTCTTTCTCATTATTTAGACAACACATAAGTCTACCACAGGCACCAGATATCTTTGCAGGATTTAGACTTACCCCCTGCTCTTTTACATTTTTGATTGATACAGATTTAAAGTCAAAGAGATAAGTTGCACAACAATAAGGTCTGCCACAAGGTCCGAGTCCACCTAAGATTTTAGTTTCATCACGCACACCTACCTGTCTAAGTTCTATTCTTATCCTAAATATTGCTGCCAAATCCTTTACTAATTCTCTAAAGTCAATACGATTCTCTGCAGAAAAGTAAAATAAGACTTTGGTTGAATCAAATGTAAACTCACAATCTAAAAGTTTCATCGGCAGGCCGTGTGCTTTTATCTGCTCTTTACACTTGATGAATGCATCCCCTTCCTTCGCCTTATTTTTCTTGTGAGTTTCAATATCTTCATGTGTAGCTTTTCTTATTATAGTCCTGAGAGGAGACTTTAAAGTCTTTTCATCAACATCAATATCTTTCTTTACCACTCTACCAAACTCTATGCCCCTTATAGTTTCTACAATACAAGCATCACCAACTTCTATTTGCTCATCATTTGGCTTAAAATAATATATTTTTCCGCTCACTCTAAATCTTATTCCTATACACTTTTCCATATCTATACCTCAAAAAAATTAAATAGTGCTAACTTTTTATTTACATAATATCTATTTGCATCAGCCAATTTATCTAAGTTGTCTACCATTTTACCTAATTCCTCTGTAGTAAATGAATTGGCAATAGCTATTATATCTTCTTCCCTTTCTTTAAGCATCAAAGACTTCTTTGACAATGTAAACTTGTAAAGCATTACATCTCTTAAAATATATCTATAAAGTGAAATCAAAGTCTTTAACATATTATCTTTTCCAGCAAAATTCTCTGCAAAAATCATCTTGTCGCTCACAGACACATATTTAGTGTTTGCAAGCATATTTATAGCATCAGTAAGATATTCAAGATTAAGCAATTCCTTATAATCAATTTCATCATTATCCTTTATCATGACGCAACGACTTTTTATGGTAGGAAGCAACTTGTTGGCATTACTTGTCACAAGAAAAAATGTATCAAACTCTGGTGGCTCTTCAAGAGTTTTAAGCAATGCATTCTGTTGTTTCTCTTCAATATTTACTGCATCATAGATTACATATATCTTTCTATCAGCGACCTTAGGTGCAAATACAGATGATTCAATTATATCACTTCTAATAGTCGCAATTGATATAAGTTTATCATCCGACTCTATATAAAGAATATCTGGATGATTATCACTATAAACCAAATTGCTATCAAAGCCATTTGCGATAGCAAATTCTTTAATGGCATTCTTTACCAATTCATAATTGTATGTCTCAATAATATATGCATTATACACTTTTCCATAAGGTATTCTAATCATCTCATCACTTTTTTTATATCACTGACTATCTTTTCAAAGCATTTATCAAAATCGTCATTTTTATATCTATCAATTATTCCAGCTTCTTTTATCTTTTCTTCACTAAAATCCAATTCATCAGCCTTAAATCTTCTTTCCATCTCATCAAACTTTGGGACTTCTTGCATATTTTCTCTATCTATAGCTCTCTGCCTTCTTATTTCATTATCGACTTCAAGATATATAGGAAATAAGAACTCATTTCCAAAATACTTTTTCAAAATATTATATGATTCTAAGGTGCCAATAATCACATAATTATCATTTTTATTAATATTTCCATCATCAAGAGTAGCGTAATACCAATCGCCAAAAACAGTATGATAAACCCTCTTTTCTATCACCTTGTCACTATTATCTTCTAAGTATTTTTTATCAACAAAATAATACTCGTTGCCATCTTTTTCTCCATCTCTTTTTGGCCTTGTAGTGTAAATGGCTACTTTATTTAATCCAATATTGGCAGATAATAATTTCTTATAAAGGCTATCCTTTCCAGAAGCCGATTTTCCCATTATATAAAATATCATTACCTTGGTGCTTCTACCTCCACCACTCTTGGCCCTACACCAATCTCTACTTTTTCTTCCTTGACAGGACTTGTACTCTCTCTATTTAATTCAAATGGAGCTACACCCACTTGCACATTATCAGAGTTGCTTCGTCTTTCAGTTGTCGCAGCAGCAGTTGTCGTTTCAGTTATTCTTACTTCTGCATCTGGTTTTGGTAAATTTGAAATATCAACAGAGAGCGCTCTTCCCTGTTCATTTACTATTGGCACTACAGATGAAGTTGCAATCTTTTCTACTATCTCACCCTCTTCATTAAGTTCTTCATTTTCAGGAAGTTTCAATAATTCACTCTTCCAAGATTTTGCCTTTATAACTCTATCGCCATCACAATAATACACCACTTCATCTGACAATACTATATATCCAGTAACACCTACTCCTACAGTTTCTCTATGTATAGCATTTGGTCTCATCCTATAAAGCCTCCCTGCAAAACTTGCTCCTTTTCCTACTGCAAGATAATAAATATTACTCATATATATTTTAATCATATTTGGACTTGCATATTGTTTATCGGCTTCAGTTCCAAGATAATCTTCTATAT
>OMRR01000111.1 GCA_900313535.1 uncultured Eubacteriales bacterium | reverse complement strand
TGGAAGGAACATAAAAAAGTGTCGCTAAGATAAGCGACACTTTTTAAATACAATTTTTAAATATTCATTTATACATTTACAGTTGTTGCTTCTACAAACTTAATAACATTTGATAAGTTAACATATTTTACTGAATCATTCACTATAAGTGTAGGCGCTTGCATAATCTGATACTTTTCACAGTCAGCAGGATTTTCGTTTGCATCAACTATAGAGTATTTAATTCCAGCCATATCAAGAAGTTCTTCTGCTTTTTTGCAATTTGGACAAGTCCTTGTAACAAATAATTTTATATTATCTACCTTTGGTTCTTCATCTACTACTACTTGGTTATTCTCTACAGTCTTTGCTTCCACTATAACATCTGCTGCGTCATCTTTATAAAACTTCTCAGTGCTTACGCTCTCAATATTGCTTGCTTCAGTATTAAATACTTTCTCAATTTGATTATTTAATACTTCTACATCATTTACTTTATCAACAGTTGGAGTTACAGCTTCTCTATCTGCTTGTACTACATTCTGCTTAGTCTCCGAAACATTGTCACTAATACTTACTTCTGGATGCTCTCTCTCAAAGTTTCTCTTTTCAACAACTGTGTCAGGTGTCTCGGCCTTAAACAAGTTTTCACCCATTTGCTCTATACGAGTAGCAGCGAGTTTTGCAGAATATTCTTTTCTATCTTTAAACTCTTGTGCCTTACCATCATTCCAATTTTGTACTGGTCTATAATATCCTGTGATACGACTATTAACTTCAGTTGGCTCTCCACAATGTGGGCAAGTATATACCTCACCTGCTATATATCCATGATTCTTACATACAGAATATGTTGGAGATAAAGTATAGTATGGAAGTTTATAGTTATTTGCAATAGTTCTTACAAGATTTGCTGCTGCTTTCCAATCAGGTAATTTTTCTCCAAGGAAAGTGTGGAATACAGTACCAGAAGTATATAATGTCTGAAGTTCATCTTGTACATCAAGTGCATTGAATATATCATCAGTAGTTCCTACTGGCAAATGTGATGAATTAGTATAGTATGGTGTTCCTTGCATATTTGCAGTGATTATATTTGGGAATTTCTCTTTGTCGTGTTTTGCAAATCTATAAGTAGTTGACTCTGCTGGTGTTGCCTCTAAGTTGTAGAGATCTCCATACTTCTCTTGATAATCCTTAAGTCTCTCTCTCATATGGTTAAGTACTTCTACACTAAACTTAACTGCTTCCTCATCTCTCAAATCCTTCTTTAACCACTTTGCATTTAAGCAAGCCTCGTTCATACCTACAAGTCCTATAGTTGAGAAGTGATTATTGAATGTACCAAGATATCTCTTAGTATATGGATATAATCCATTTTCCATAAATCTCTCTATAGTGTTTCTCTTTATCTTTAAAGAACGAGCTGATATATCCATGAGTCTATCAAGTCTTTGATAGAACTCTTCCTCAGTGCTTGCAAGATAAGCAAGACGAGGCATATTGATAGTAACAACTCCTACTGAACCAGTTGACTCACCTGATCCAAAGAAACCACCTGATTTCTTTCTAAGTTCACGGAGGTCAAGACGAAGTCTGCAACACATAGAACGTACGTCTGATGGTTCCATATCTGAATTTACATAATTAGAAAAATATGGTGTACCATACTTTGATGCCATCTCAAATAATAATTTATTATTTTCTGTCTCTGACCAGTCAAAATTTTTCGTTATACTATAAGTTGGTATTGGATATTGGAAACCTCTTCCATTTGCATCGCCTTCAATCATTACTTCAATGAAAGCTTTGTTGACCATATCCATTTCTTTTTTGCAATCTTTATATTTAAAGTTTACTTCTTTTCCACCTACCAATGCTGGAAGCTCTGCTAAATCATTTGGAACTGTCCAATCAAGTGTGATATTAGTAAATGGACTTTGAGTTCCCCAACGTGATGGAGTATTGACACCATATATAAAACTTTGTATACATTGTTTTACTTCATCATATTCAAGATTATCTATTTTAACAAAAGGTGCAAGGTATGTATCAAAAGATGAGAATGCTTGAGCTCCAGCCCACTCATTTTGCATAATTCCAAGGAAGTTTACCATCTGATTGCAAAGTGTAGATAAGTGTTTAGCTGGTGAACTTGTGATCTTTCCTGGTATTCCACCAAGTCCTTCTTTTATAAGTTGTTTTAAAGACCAACCAGCGCAATATCCTGTAAGCATAGCAAGATCGTGAATATGGATTTCTGCATTTCTATGTGCATTTGCAATTTCTTCATCATAAACTTCTGATAACCAGTAGTTTGCAGTGATTGCACCAGAATTTGAAAGTATAAGACCACCAACTGAATAAGTAACAGTTGAGTTTTCTTTTACTCTCCAGTCATTTACATTTAAATAATTATCTACAACTTTCTTATAATTGATTAATGTCTCTTTAGTTTTTCTAATATCTTCATGTTTCTTTCTATATAAAATATAAGCTTTAGCAACATCGCCATAGTCATATTTTATAAGTACTTCTTCTACTGAGTCTTGAATCTCCTCTACAGTTATGACTCCGTTTTTAATCTTTTACCCAAATGCAGCAGCA
>OMRR01000112.1 GCA_900313535.1 uncultured Eubacteriales bacterium | reverse complement strand
TAAATGGCTTCTCACCAGACTTTGAAGGTGAAGAAGAGCCATAATAAGCAAAATACAAATAGGGGCAGTAAAACGCCCCTATTTTTTTTATTGAAATTATTGAAAAATAGTGATAAAATTGATATGAATTATAATATGGGGAAGGTGTGCCACTGATTTTTTGATATACACAGAAATGTGGAGTAGTTTTATTGGGAAGGTGATATTATGAGTTACAGAATGAAAAAGTTAATATCGACTACGCTTATCGTAGCAATTATGATTTGCAATCCTGGATTTGAGACATTAGCAGTCTCTATATCTTCGATGGTAAATTATAGTCGAGTGATGAGCGCGGCGAGCGATGAAAAAAATAAGGTGTCGAGGTATTATGAGCAGTATCTTGAAGAAAGACAGATGCTACTCTTAAACGACGAACCAAGTGATGGAGGATCAGAAGGCGAAGTTTTGAATGACGGAGCTGGTGGTGATTCTTCACAAGGTTTTGTTGGAGAAAAAACACAGGGCATTGATAACATCGGTAACTCAGATAATAACAACAACACTGACAATGTAGGCAACACTGATGGCACAAGTGATGATAAAGAAAAAACTGATGGAACAGATAGTGACAATAATGGAAGCACACCTAACACCAATAACGATAATACACCTAACACCAATAATGAAAATACACCCAACACAAACAATGAGCAAGATAATAAAGGAAACATTGACGAAAAAACAGATGGCAATACTGAAGGAAAAGAAAACACTGGCGAAGAGAAACCACAAAATAATGATGAAGGCGAAGGAAAAGAAACAAAAGGAGATGGCATTGATAATTTAAAGAAGGGTAATGACAATACAGCAACTGAGTCAGAGACAGATGGAGATAGTTTTGATGAACCAGAAACTTCAAGTGAATCAGAAACAAATACTGAAGAGTTTGTACCAAATGGAAAAGAATATAAAGTAACTATAAATGCCAACGGTGGTAAATTTGATGATGGTAAAGAAAAGAGAGAGGTAGATATAAGCAGTGGTGAAATAGTTACATTTGTTGAGCCAGAGAAAGTTGGTTATGAGTTTATAGATTTTTATGTGGGCGATGAAGTATTAAAAGATAAATGGGAATATGAAGATGTAAATGAAGTAGTAGCAAGTTGGTCAGCAATTAGCTACATAGTTGAATTTGATTCTAATGGTGCTGATAATTATTTACTAAAAGATAATAAACAAAAGATGACATATGACGAATACTCTACATTAAATAAAAACAAATATGTAAAGAGTGGCTATAAGTTTGGCGGATGGGAGCATGAAGGTCATACATATGAAGATGAAGAAGAAGTAGTTAATCTTACTTATAATCCAAACAGAAAAGTTGTATTGAAAGCAAATTGGGAAAAGATAGATACTTACAATGTGACATTTGTATTGGACGACGAAGATAAAAAAGGACCATACGAATATAGAGAAAATGAAGTTTTAGATATAGATATATCTGATAGAGAAAATGACAATCACATCTTCCTTGGATGGGCTACAGAAGTCGGTGGACCAGTAGTATATGCTAAGGATGCTATATTGTATTCATATATGTTCTATGATGAAGACATAACTTTGTATGCAAGATGGCTTGATAAAGAAGAGGAAGAAACCTTGTCAGTTTATAGAGTACTTGGCAATGGTGGTTTGATCAATGGAAAAGATGAATACATAGTTTACACAAAAAGAGGCAAGAAAGTTCAAGTGCCTGCCGCTATCAGAGAGGGATATCTTTTTGATAAGTGGACATATGAAGATAGAAGAGGTAATACAAAGGTAGATGCAGAGTTTAGTTTTGATTATTATGGTAGTTACAATGAAAATGAGATTGTTGTAAAAGCAAATTGGAAAGAAAAAATTGAAAACCAAGTAACTGACGAGCTTGCTAGTGAAGTAAAAGAAATAACTATATATTACAATGCAGATGATGCTGTAGGTTCTATGGATAGTGAGAAGTATCTATATGGTGACAATAAAAAATTAAAGGAGAATGCTTTTTCGAAAGAAGGATATAGATTCCTTGGTTGGGCTACAGTAGAAAATGGTGAAATAAAATACACTGATAGATGTGATGTAGATTACATTATAGAGAGTGAAGATAAAACAGAATTATCTTTGTATGCAAAATTTGCACTTGAAGATGAGACAGTGAAACTTGTATACAAGGGCAATGGCGGCAAAGTGAATGGTGTAAAATCATATGCTTTGTATGTGGAAAAAGGAAGTAAGTTTGTAGAATTAACTGCTAAAAAAGGTTCAGAAATATCAACAATGTATTTTGATATAGAAAAGAATTTATTTAGCAATGAGACAAGTATTGAAGAAGATGTAATTGTATATGCATATTGGACGAAAGAAAAAACACCTATAGTAGATGACTTACCTAGTGCAGATAGATACGCAGATAGTTATTATGCTACTGCTGGTGAGTATAGACAGTTTGATGCTACTATTGTAGGGCAAGATTCATGGGGTAGATTGCAATTTAATCCAGTTAATCCAGATGATTATAGAAAAGATCATTATACATTTGGTGGTTTTAGCTATATTAAACCAGGTTCTAACGAAGTTTCAGTATATTTAGCAGTTACAGATGCGGGAAATATCAATCCTACTCAAGCGTATAGAGATAATTTTGAGTATTCAGATGCAGGGCGAACTATTATCGCTGGTACTTTCATTCCACATTTCATTCCAAATGTTAGTTCGGTAAGTTTGATTGCAAATGGAGGATATTTTGATCTTGGTAAGTATGCTGGTTATGGAGTAAGGACTTTATCGTGGAATTATTTAGATAGAGAAACGATTTACAATCAAGTTTTTTTATATGGCGATGTGACATATAAATTCCCAAGACCAGATAGAGATGGTTATACTTTTGCGGGATGGACTTTAGGTGGCGCAACACTTGGAAATAGATATTGGTATGATGTTAATCAAGTGGTTGAAGCAAGTTGGATAGCAAATGAGTATGAAGTAAGTTATGATGCAAATGGTGGAAATGGTCAAATGCTACCAACTAAGTTTACTTACGATCAAAGAAAAAATTTAGCGAAGAATACATTTACGAGAGTTGGTTATGATTTTGATGGTTGGGAATATGGTGACATGACATTTAGTGACGAGGAAGAAATATTAAACCTCACAACTGTCAGTGATGCAAAGTTTAAGTTTAAAGCAGTATGGAGAGCAAAAGAGTATACAATCAATTTTCATGGCAATGGAAATACAAATACAGTAACAATGCCAAGTGTTATAGCTACATATTCACAGATGTTAACATTGCCAAACAATTTGTTTACTAAGGCTGGATATGAGTTTAATGGTTGGGCAATGGCTCCTTATGCAGAGAGTTTATATAATGATGCAGCTACAATAGGAGAAAATTCTTCAAACTATAGAGAAGTTTTGGATTTGTATGCGACATGGATTAACCCAGCAACTGTAAGGGGAACAATACATATAAATGCAAATGGTGGAACTGTAAACGGATCAGGACTTTATGAAAAGAAATTTGTTGATGGTCAAGATATAGGATCGTTCGACCCATATTTTGAAGGAAATAACTTCGGGGGATACAGAGTAAATGGAGATCCTTATGAATTCCCTGACTATTGTAATTTTGATGGAGATATATATGTTGACTGCTTGTGGAATGAAAACTTAACATACAATGTAGTATACCATTCAAATGATGGCACAAATAGACTTGCAACACAGGCTAATGTAAACTACTTTGACTTATTCAACCTTTTAGATAGACATACTTTTGACAGAGAGAATTATGAACTTGATGGTTGGGTGATAGATCCAAAGAGCAAAGTTAAAGATTATGATCTAGAAGAGCAACAAATATACATGAGTGATGTGCAAGATGCAGTAGTTGATCTTTATGCATTGTGGAAAGGTGTAAGTTATACTATCACTCTTGATGTAGAGTCTGATACTTTCGTACCACTTTTACCAAATACAAATATTGTTTTAAACTGTGAATTTGGCAGAGGTGATCGATTACCTATTCAACACTTTATTGAGGATGCTCCAAGTTTACCAGAAACAAATAGAATGAAGCACATAGGATATTCGGTAGATAATATATTTGATGTAGATACAACTTTTGATAATGTAAAATATCAAGATTTGCAGTTGACAGACCAAATTTATCTTTTGGAAGGTGGAAGTAGAAATATAACTTTGTATGTGTGCGGAGAGTTTCCTGATACAATCCATACAGTACTGATGTGGGTAGATGCACAAGGTGACACAGTGCTTGGTCAACAAGTTTCACATTGGTTCGCACCACTTTATCACCATACAGTTATACCAGCTACAGCGCTTGACTATATATGTGAACCAATATTGGAAGGTAGAAAGGGTTATACTTTTGATAGATTCACAGATTTAGAGGGCAATGATACAGACTTTAGTGTAAATGCAGAATTGCCTAAATTTGATTATAATTTTGGTACTATTGCCAATTGGACAGAGGGAGATTATAACATACAGTATAGCGGTGGTAGCAATGCAGTAGGTACCATGCCAATGCAAACTGGTATAAGATATACAAGTGAAG
>OMRR01000151.1 GCA_900313535.1 uncultured Eubacteriales bacterium | reverse complement strand
TCTTCAATGTTGACATTTTCAAATTTTTTATTTTCTTCTATTTTACGTTCTACACTTCTATACCAACTAGTACCATTAAATTCATATTCAACGTATAAATATTCAATTTTAACCCATACTTCACCAGTTATACAACATGGTATAATCCAATTTCCATCTTCAGTTTTCACCAAAGGGCTTGGTGGGTTATCAACGTCAAGGGTGTTGCCAGAATTAATTGGACACACGCATCCTCCATCTTGGAAAATTGAAAAACCAGATTGAGTAAATGCTGATATGAGTCTTTCATTTCCGCAATTTTCCTCATCACCAAAATACACATTTATTTCTGTGACACCACTTTCTTGTGTTCCTGATATAATGTTACCATATTCGTCAATTACATATTCATAGGTTTCATAGTCAATGCTAATATCACTACTACCAGTAAGATTACAAGGGACATTTGATGGTTGTGAATAAGTAATTCCTGTAACAGTTGTCGTCTTTGGTTCTTCTCCACACTTATTTTGTTCTTGCTTATATGTGAAGTTGTCGATAATTCCATACTTAGTTGTTGCAGATGTTCCTGAGGTTATGGTCGTAGCTGAATTAGCATCACATTCTATTGGTGGTATGTTAATCACATAACTAAAATCACTATAATTGGTGGTTGAGCTTACACAATAAGCATCTTGTGTTATTGCCGAATAATTATATTTAGCTTTTATTTCTCCACCGCTTTGTTGGAGTGTACCACCACTATACCACCCATAAAGTTTGGTTTCTTTGTTATAACGCTTATAGTATGCCACAGCACTATCTTGGTCAATTATATAGGTTGTATATGGTAGACATGATGGTTTTTCACATTTATCACAATAAGTACCGTCAGCACTAGCAATCAACATTGACAAATTGACATCTAGTGTTGCTGCTGTTTGAACATCATCTATAATATATGGATAGCTAATAGTCAACGATGAAGTCTCATAATGGTCATCACAGCAAGCCATCGAATCACATTCGCAAGCATCAATGTTCCAAGTGAAGGATGATAGATATTCGCTGTTTGTTGACTTACAATTGTCATCATATGTATATGCTCTATAAAATATATTACCATTTACACTTCCACCACTTGGTGACAACATTTCAGTATCATATTCGATTCTAGAGAGTTTCAGTCTAACTTCTCCATTTTTACACTTAGTAGATGGGATAACCTTATATGAATACACAACATCACCAAATGATGGGATTGTTGTTGAACTTGTAAGAGTTATTGGGTCTATTACAGTATCACAATCAGCACTAATTGTTACATTTGTTGAGGCAGTTATTATTTCGTAATAAGGTTTAGCCCCATATGAGATTTGTGGGTATGTATAAGAAAGGGTTCTTTTACCATCATCCTCTTCACCACATTTAAATATTGGATTATCTAGCCAACATTCTATTATATCCCCACACGTGGTTATTGTTAGATTATCACAGCTGCAATCATCACATTTTGCTGCTTTTTGGGTAATATTATATTTTAGGGTAATACCATTCCATATAATAGACCCACGAACATAATTTTCTTCGCATGATGTATTAGGCGTTAGTGGTATTTCCCTAGATACAACACTTTCAATCCACCAGTTTCTACAAGAGGTGCTATCACATATTTGTTTTTTATAACGCCAAGAAACTGTTGCAGATGTAGCATTGGCATCCACAACAGAAGTAGCAATATCAGTTAATATTATAATACCGTCAACACCAGTTATAATATTATTGCAATCGCAAGCATTATTTGTTAAATTTCTAGACATTATTTTTACTTTATTTAGAATATGTATATCTAATTTGTACAATGGTATTTGATGGTATCATCTGTGTTAGATAGTTCATCACGATATCATCAATGTATTTAATCTCACATTGGCCTTGATTAGTATACCAATCACTGTGTAATTTAAAGTCAATTGTAAACCTTTTATTATTTACTATCTGGTCTGTCACCTCATCAGCATCACTTGGGTAGATATCCATATCACCTATGTTATAACCACTTATGGTATTAGTTTCACCACTATATATAGATGTATAGCCACTTAATCTATCTTGGTTATCACCATATATGAAGATTTTATTTATTTTATCATCGTTTTCATTCTTTGTTTTGTAGTTACCAAAATAATGTACTTTTGTGTCAGCAGATATCAAATTATCATATTGCTTGATGTCTTCAATATCATTAATCAAGCCACTAAATCCATAACCATTAATTTCTTCATAAAGTGACTCATAATAATCTTCAAAGCATCTTTCATCAAATAAATCGTTATCTGAACCATATTTGAAGATTCTCTTAAAATAAGTGAGATATTCATGACCATTATCATAAACCATGTTTCCGTTGTGAGGGTTATTTCCCTTAGTGTCGTTTACAATGGTATTTATCTTCAAATATTCATTGCTGTTATATGCAAGTCTCTTCCAACCGCTAGTATATGGTTTATTTGATATGCTTTCATCATCAGAAATCAATTGTGCTAATACGTCTGAATAATTGACATCATCCAACACGAAATAATTAGACATTTCTTCGTCATCTTTAATTATCTGAAAATTGGTGATTGAATAATTTCCTTGCGCATCTTCCTTGCAAATAAATGTTTCATCCTTTATATATGCCTTAATCTCATATCCATCTAGTTTAGATTCAATATTGTACATTGTTTCCGCACCATCAACGTTATAGACGATTATGGTAGTATCAAAGAATTTGCTATTGCCTACTTTGATATATCCATCGACCTTTGTAAATGTTATGTATGAAACGCTTTCGCCACTATATATCTCAGTGGTAATTGGATAAACCACATCATCTATTACGGCAGAATTGTTCTCAATATTGGTTACATAACATAATGACCCATTATGAAGTGTATTCATTGGTAATGAAAGTAATTCTCCAATATTGTCAACACGTCTTATATTCCTTACAGTTTCCTTGTATAGAGTGTCATTGTCTTGAACGTAGCCACTTTCATCAATAGTACCAGCACTTATATATTTGGAATAAACAATGTTGTCATCTGCATCATATTGGAAATTCCATTTGTTATCAATAACCTTTGATAACCAACCACCATTCATTTGGAAATATGGGTTTCCATCAAGTTCAGCGTCCTTATAGTAATGAGGGTACAAATATCTCTTCAATACCCTAGACCCATCACTTCTTGTATAATCGCCAATGTATGGATTTTCATTTTTCTCATATTCATCCCTATATGAAACCATTAGACCTTGATAATCTGTCTTAATGGAATTATACATTATTGTCTTTGTCGAATTGAGCCAATTAATTCTATAGTCTTGATGGACAACATCCCAAGTTTCTTCAATCCTATGAGCAAATGAGGTGTATTCAGTAATATCATAATCATTACCTCCCATTCTTTCACTCTTAAGGCCAAACATGCCAAGAATCATCTCAATACCTTCAATAGTTCCCTTATGTCTCCAGATATAAGGAGAATTAATCTTTAATCTTCTCAAAAATTCATTATTGGCTTTTTGGTTTGTCCATTCTACATTATCATGATACAATCTTATGACATTTTTCAACACACCCTTTCCACCTAATGCTTTAGGGTCAAATCTAATTGTATCAGATATTCCACTTGAAGATGTTTCCCCACTGCACATATCAAAATATCCAAATCCGCTTACAGAATATGGAGTGAACATAGCATTTGCATCTTGAGAAAATTCCCTTATAATTGGAGTTCCATCACTTGTTGTGTTATTCAATTGGCCATTACAATAATCTACGTTGCCACCTTCTCTATAATCATCAACAGTATTGCCACTATAATCCTTTTCAACGAGGGTATATGGATATATTAACTTAACGTTCCATCCACAGTTTTCAACAGCATCAGTTAAGAAGTAATCTGGTAAATTACTTCTTTCATCATATGTAATTCTGTTAATACTTTTGATGTTATTGATATATGAAATGATTTCATCGAACTCTCTTGCAAATATCCTAATAGCCTTTTGTATTCTTTGACCTCCAAATACATATTCCTCTTCATCACCATCTTGATATTCACGAGTATATGTCCAGTCAAAGTTCTTGATTGCCTCATGAGTCATTGAACGCCATAGATTATCAGTGAAATATTCGTCATAATACTCACCAATCTTAACCATTTGCTCAGTGTATGCGTTGAAACCATAGTCGCTTGCATCAATATTATATCCACCTTCACCCTTTGGGAATTCAAATGGAACAAACTCTCTATAATAGCCATAATCATTCTCACGAATGACTGAGAATGTTGCCTTATAATTAGTGTCTTCGTTCATTAACAACCTTTCAAAGTTGTCACACTCATTGTAAAATTTGTCTAAAAATATCCTCTTTGGTCGAATGTGCCATTTTCCACTTGTTTCTGAAAGATAATAGATGACATTGTTATCTCCAACCCAAGCTGATATCTCATAATTACCATTGATTGTAATGTTGGCAATGTTATTTCCCTTGCAAGGTTGTTTATCTGTGTACTCAACTATCCAACTAGTAATTGAAGTTGAGTTTCCACTTTCATCAATAATATCATAATTGCCATATCCGCCATTAGCGAAATACTTAAGTTCATCAGCGCTTTCTGTTCTTGCAGAACTATGTATATCAATACCAAATGGGTCAATAACCTCAGTTAATCCACTATCCCCACCCAATAATATACTAGTATCAATTGTTTCAAAGTCTTCCGTATATGAAGAAGTATAGTACACGTTGTGGTCAGTATGATACAATTCCCCAGGAAAACGTGCTATAATATCTGTAACTGATGCACGAAATAGCTCAGTCAATGAGCCATAATATGCAAAGTCACGGAAATCATAGTAATCTTGCTTCAAGACAATCTTAGTATCATTGTCCTCATCCCTATTGGATGTGACACCACTGATGGTTTCAAGAGTCCAAACATTACCACTAGCATTATCTTTCCATTTTTCACTGTTATACTGGTTTGCAATCTTATTGTCATTCCTTACAGTAATAATAAAGTTATTGCTCTTGTAGATTGGCGTTTGCCCTGGTGAGAAATTATCCACACCACCTATCGTAGTAATGTCCCTCTCATATATTGTACCATCTTTTGTCCCTTGATGCCTTGACTTCAAGACATAATTGGAATATGATTTAATGTATGGCATACTTCTTTATTCTCTTATTTGTCATTAATTGTCTGAGTAAAGTCAATGCTGTTGCGTCTTTCACGACCAACTTCATAAATTGGTTTTCCACTGTACTGGTCTTTTAACGTATAGTGCTCTGATTGATGATATATCTCGTCATTGTCATTGAACGTTGTAATGAGTCCATTGTCAAGGTCTCTCAACTGGCTACCCTCCAACATGGTGGAAATTGTATCAGCATCGTGAGTTGTCATCTCTATGTCCAATTGTATTGGTTCGAATAATGTATTAACCAACAATATACGTTGGGTTGGTTTTCCAATATATGGAATTGCATTATCCTTAAATGTTGGTGCTGACGATGGTGACACTGTAATGAATGTCAAACTAGAGTTATCGTCATATCTATATGAATATGATTTATCGCTAGATGAATTTGGTGCTTGCACTACTGGTTCGCACTTATTATTTGATGTAATAACTCTATAGTAGTTTTGTCTTTGCCCATTTTCATCTAGGTATATAATTCTATATCCAACTAGTTCATTATTGGTTCTTGCTTTTTGTTTAATATTTTCGTCTTTTATTTGTTCAGTATCTAGTACCAATCCTCTTACTGTTGGAAAAGCTGTTAATGAACCAACGTCCGTAATTACAGCCTCAATTTCTTTTGGCTTGATATATACAGTATAGAATCCTTTTTTGTTAAACACGCTAAGTGGTAGTTGAAGGTTATACATGCCCTCAACATAGGAATCAACTGCATCATTGTCATTTCTCTCAGATAAAGATAGGATACCGCTATCTAATTTATAGAATTTGCTATTATTAAGTGAGTCATAGCTTCTTGACTCATGATAGCAATATGATATATCTACCAAATGAGGTATGTCAGTATTATTTATAAAAACTGGTATGTTTAGGCCATAGGTTCCTGTCGCCATATTATTATTTTTTTTTTTTAATTATTCATTATTTTGAAAAAACCATTTCCGTATTGTTCCAATGCAGATAGTGAATCGACTTCGCCAAGTTTCAAGTGTTTTTCAAACGCTGCATTTATTCCTCTTTGGATATAAATATCAGAATCAATGTTTTCCATTGTCCCAACGCCCATTAAATATTCTTGTTTAAATGTTGGATATACATTAATTCCATTGTAGTCTTCCAAATCTTCATAATTGCTATAGTTTGTCTTGGTGTCGCTGCTTATCAAGTTTATTTCTGTCTTGAAAGATGCTGTATTTTCTTCTACATCCTTAATTCTATACACATAGATTGGATAACTTACTGAATGTGCTGATACCGAATTCCTCGTTGTTGGTATTTGCTTTTTATTCTCTTTTTTTAGGTAATATTCAGTAATATCCTTTACGAAATTAACAGTTTCATTATATTCAACTCCATAGGTGTATCCACTTTCTATTGGAATGAAATAATCATTTGAGTCACCTCTGGTCAATGTTGCGCCAACATAATATGTAACGTCACAGTATATACCACTGTTATCAAACACCTCTGCTGACAATGATTCCATTTCTGTAGTCGCACTAGTAATTGCTGACAACGATGTCACTTCACTTGATGCGCTTACAACTGTATCTTCTACAACATTACCATTTGAGTCTTTATAATAGAATACCATATCTGTTATAATATCACCAACATAAAGCCCTTCTTTATCGCCCAATCTTCTAAGATTTGACACATTGCCAATTTGATATAATGGCTCTAATTCTATACCTTGAGGTGGTTGGTGGTTTGTCATTGCGCTAGTTACGTTATATATACCATCTATTTTATTACCAATATCATCAACCAAACAATTAGTAGATTCTAGGTCTTTCATTTTGGAAGAGGTGTGACCAGTTATTTCTTTTGCTGAATATATTATTGGTTCATGGTCTATTCCAATACAAATTACATCACCACTTATAGTGTAAGCGCTTGACATTTCATCAAGTGTTTCCCCATCAAAGATGCAGTATTCCCCACTAGTGTTACCACTTACATACATAATATTTCCGTTATTATCATATGAATAGCCACTATATCTTCCATAATCAATATCATCGATTGTCACGCCAGAGGTTTCTACTTTTTGTATTGAACCATTATAAGATATGTAATCGATTGTGTCACCGCTATTTTTTAGTTTAAAAAACAATTTATAGTCATTTATATTAAATGGCTTTGTTATGGTGTCACAAGAAGTTTGTGTTGGTGTGTAGGCACTTGACTTAAAGAATGAAAAATAATAACAGAATGGATGACCAGAAACTTCATTTGGATATACGCTAGCATAAACTTTCTTGCCATCTATCAATGTATATGGCGTAGATGTTTCACTGTCTCTATACACAAAGTATTTATTTGTCGTGCTGTTAACATTTACCTTGTCACTAATGCCGTATTCACTACTTTCAATTGGATATAATGTGTGATTAATTAGAATTGCATCATTTTTGACTATTGGGCATATGGTTATTGCAGACATTGAGTTTTTGACCTCATCTATTGTGTTTCCAACATATATTTTATTTTCATCATCAAATGCATAATATGAATAAGCAGAAGATACAAAGTTATTTGGGTTATCTTCGATAAACTTAGTTGTATAATCTCCCCAAGCATCTTCATCTTTAGTTTTTTCCATATAATAAGGGTCAAAACCAAAACCCGTTTTACCATCCCCACTAAGTATCATTGCCCTATTGTCAATGCTTATAACAGTGCCACTTAATGTATTGGCTGAAGCACCATATCCATTTGCTACCCTATAATCGATTCCAAGTTCATAATCTTTACAAAAGATAGAAAATTCACCAAGATTATCAAGAGAATTATACAAATCAATATTGTCAATCATTTTTGGTTTGTAGCAATCAAGATGGTTTTTAACTGTGTTGTTAAATGCTGTAATTCCACTTTGTGCAGCCTTATACCAGTCAGTCATAGAGCTTAACGTCCGTATTCCGCCTCGATTAAAATATTCATTACATTCACAACAAGGAACACTTGAATTTTCACAATCCCATGTTTCTGGTGTTCCACTAGTATCCCCAGAATTGTATTTGCAATCAGCACTATAATTATCTCTTTCCTCAAACCAACCTATCCACTTAATTACATCTGAATAATATAAGTGATTGGTCTTCCAATAATCTTTATACTTATCTAATATTGTATAAGTTGGTATCACATTTTTGCAAATCCAATCATAAAACTTGTCTCCACCTCTAGAATTGAATAATTCATCTAGTTCAATGTATGTGTTTTCATCTTGCCCATATACCATTTTATCAGCATAATGCCCAACAGATTCAAATTCATAATATTGTGTTGCGCTAGAGTATTCCTTGCAATCACAATATCCCCTTAATAATTTATGGTATTCATTAAAAAAATGATACCAATTGGATAATGTACTAAAAGACATCGTAAAACAATTGTTACAAGATGTATCTCCACTATACAATTCAAAATTATTATTGATTACATCTTCAAAGGTTTCCCCATTAAATGCAATGGACAACGGTATCAAGCCATAATTGCATGGAAATTCGTACTCTCTATCCTTTAATGACTCATCATCAAAGTAATAAAGAGTATCGCCCTTATATGCTGGCCATGTACTTGGCAATCTGCTAGTCATTGGCTCTAATGATATTGTCTTTTGTATTGTTCTCATGCTTGTTCGTTTGCCTCCTTTGGAAACATTTTTTCATTAAAATCTATTATTGCAGTTTCTTGCTTTTTATAGGTTATCTTCTCTTGTATAATTTCGCTAGTGTCATTCTCTTCCATAATCTTCATTTCATAAAGATTCAGTATAACGCCCTCTTTGTCTCCTATGACACTTGTTTGTACATACCTATCATCAAATACATATGCGTATTGCTTATTTTTAAAGTCATAGACAGCATATAATGGAATGTATGACTGTGCATATACATCACCAAGTTTTATGCCCTCTTTGAGGGTGTTTCTCTCTGTATCATCAGTTAACTTTAGTGCGTTTTTTGGATATTTATTGCCATTATCATCTAGTTCTCCCCACTTCATTGGAATAATAAATGGTATGGTGCGTCCAATACCTGCATGATTGAATTCCACTTTCATGTAGATTGGTTTTGGGTGCAATTTCTCAGAATATTCCTTGAACATATACAAGTAGAATCCTTCTGACGATGTTTCACTTTGGAACTTGTTGTTGACAATAAATTCTGAACCCAACCTATGTTCATCATTTATCTTAACCCCAACAAAATTATCAATATAATCTGTTGGGTTAGCTTCTTTATTAGTGCCCAAATATTCGGTTTTAACTGATATTTTATTAGATGTCATTCCACTAACTTTATCTGGTTCTTCGTACATTCCAAATTGACTAACGTATTTTCTAGAATTGTCTATGAATTTTTTAAACAATTTGTGTTCATCCATGAATATTGTTGAAGTAGCTAACAAGTTTTGTGTCTCTTGGTCAGTGCTGTCATAGAATGTAAGTCTTAAAAATGATTTTGCTATCTTCTTCTTTTGATAATATACATCGTCATTGGAAAAATAAAGCAATCCCAATAAATCAGAACTATTCATCAAGTTGTTTTTTTCTTCGTCACTACCATCACTTAATATGTCACAATATGGGTGAAAATCAGTAACAAACCAATTATCAGCTTTACCGCTTGTAGCCACATTGTTATATCCATCATTTACCTTCCAAGAATCAAGATTTCTAGTTCTAAAATGAAGATTAAATCTTAATTCTTCTAATGTTATGAAATCTGTATTTGAGCCACTATATTGATGTTTTTCTTTATCATCGTCAGTCCATTTATTGGAAATGAATTTTGGGTAATATACCTCTTTTTCCATGTCAATGATTGGGTTTATTGCTTTTTCTTTTTCGACTCTAAAAAACTGGTCTTCTACCAAATCATCTTGCAACAAGTTATTTCCTTGTTGTGATGTAAGCATCATTGGAAGTTGTATGTATGCATTTTTGGTATAAATATCAAGATTGTCTAGCAAGTTATAGTAATCATCAGACGATATTGGAGTTGTGGTTGCTTGGAATGCTAGTTCCTTTGTTATCTCCTTATCGCCAAATATCTTGTTCTTAAGTGACAATTGTATGGTGTCTTGATGTTCAACTACATATCTGCAAGATTCCTCTGTGATAAGTGTTCTGAATTCATCGTTGAAGTCTGTCATGTTTATGTCCAAATCACAGATAAGCATGCTATTGCCTTTAATTTCTCTGACAACAAAGGTAAATTGATTACTCTTGTCTAGCATCACATATGGATTGATGCCATCATCATTAATAATATACTTTTTTCCATCTACTGTGATGCCGCTATATGGCTTAATATCATATGAAACTGCACTTGATGCGCCACTAGCTTCAACTACAATGTTTCCATATCTATTTAACTTGAAATTATCCCCTTCTTTGACTATTTTCATTGGTACTTCTTCATCACCTATTAGCACTAGGCAATCCTTACCATCCAACTTACCATTTATATAGTCAATTCTATATTCATTATCAATGATAATGGCTTTATCGCATAGGTTGTCTATTACCCTATATTTCTGGGAGTTAAATATCACGAAACTACCGCCATCATCGCTATAAACATCTTGTAGTGATTCAATTGACCCCTCATCACTGAATATGAGTTTTTCACCAATATTAATAGCATTTTGTTCATCATCAAGATACACTGCAATTTGTCTGCCATCGTTTGAGTTCATTATGTCACGATTGACGTATAACCTTGTATTATCTATCTTAATAAATGAATTAACTTTATATAAATCGTGCAAATCATGTACGCCATGCCCACTGAATGTTGTGTTATCAATTACTATTTCTGATTCAGCATCACCATCAATAGAATAATACAGTAAAAAATCTTCATGGCTAGTGTCGCCACTTGGAATACGGCATATGAAATCATAATTACCATTGGTATCGCCACTTTCCATTACTGAATAATAATGGTCTTTATAGTTAACATAATAATAGCTCGTACAGAATGATATTCTTTCAAATGGTTCTCCTATGTTATTGTTTTCTTTTCTTAGTGTAAATTTTGTTACATCTATATAATCATTTATACTTTCAAATGGCTTTAATTGGATGTCGCTACATTTAGTAATAGCAGAGTAAGGCAAACAATCACCATCTTCATAGTATTTTAAACCGCCACTTGTTTGGTTACTATTTATTTGAATGTCCTTATCAAAAATATAATCATATCCATCTATTGTCACAATACCATCTTCAATCCAAATAATTGTGTCAGCAGAAACGTTTCCATTACTAAAATTGATAATCTTTTCATCTTCTGTAATGTAAGGTTTGTAAATAATATCACCATAGCTATCAGTATAACTAGTGAAATGCTCAGTTAACCAGTTATCAATGATAAATTTGTCATCATTCAGATAATAATATTTACCATTAATAAAAAGATACTCATAATTAATGATATTGCCGCTTGGTTCAACAGAGTAATCAATTATACTGCCGCTTTGTACTTCATATTCCTTATTCTTTATTACTATATATCCTTGTCTAGTTACGTTTTTGCTGTCAACCAATACAGTTGAAGTTGAAGTTTGCCCATTAGAAACAGGAAGTCTTTTATATTTTTCCAAGTGATAATTTGTGCTAGTTACACCATTAACAAAAGAAAGGTCTGGAGAAAGATACTTCTCACTCCAAACCATTTTCTCTTGTTCTATGTTATTATCATTTAGTTTAATGCTATATTTTAACATGTTATGTCCTTTTCTTTAACATAATTATCTTCAGTCTCGTAAATTACATCCTTTCCAAGAATATCATCTTCAGAATATAAACCATACATTCCATAAGGGTCTTGTCTTCTAAGATATAAGTCAATTCTCTTATTGATATAAAATGCCCCATTGGTGAATGGATATTCCTCTACTGACTTGTCGCTTTCATTAAACCCATTGTTTAAAACATCCCTCCATATTAAACGGCAAGTTCCATCTTTAAGAATTCTAGCATGGCTAGGAATACCCAAATTGTCAACCTTAAACAATTTGTAATTCAATATATCCATTGTTGGGTCATAATCATCACTGTCATATGGAATATCATAGGATTGATTTAAATTATTCAAGTATGTTTCTTTTCCATTTTCGTCATAAATTTTACAAGTGAATGTTCTATCGCTATCATTTTCTCCTCTTATAACAGTGCAATAATAGTACTTGTTATTCTCGCTATCACATATGACCGCTTTATCACCAATGGATAAGAAATGTCTTTCCAATGTTGTTATTCTAGTGCCTTCTTGAACATTTGTCAATGATTTCATACTCAAGAAATCTGGCATTATTGTCCTTAACTTATCAAAAGTCTTTATTTGAATTTTATAATGTGGATTATAATAGTACCCTTCTCCCTTATTATTTAACTTCATTTCCTTTTTATATTTTTGTGACTTAATTGTAAATGGTTTTGAATCATAATCATCTTCATTTATTTCGTCAAAAACAAAAGTTTCATAATAAGTTCTAGACGCAGATTTATCGCTTTCTCTTTGTGCAGTGTTTACTCTATGTAAGATTGGTTGTATGCTATTTTCTACGGCATTATAATTGTCATAATAGCATAAATCCCCATAATAGTTTTTATCAGCATCAAACCAAACCTCGTATACACCAATGTTTATTTTCTTGCCATTATCTATCGTATAATTTCTCTGTCCATTTATTTGCTCAATATCTAAGCCAACTGGGTAATTATCTAATTTTGAAATTCTATTAATCGAATTAAGACTATCATTTGCATAAGATTCTATACTTGTGCTCAAACCACATTTGATTTCACCAAAACAATGCGAAAACTCTACTGTACTAGCAGATATGTCAGTTACCTCCCAAGAACTATTTTCCCCATAGTCATATCCATACCATTCCTTATATCCTTTATTATTTTTGACAATTGTTAAATAAATTGATGTTAACGGTCTTCCTAGATTATCCTTTAAATTAGCAATATTGATGTCATCTGTAAACACTATTTCACTAATTTCGTCACCATATATATTTTTGGAAAAGGCTAGTTTGGAAGAATGACTTTCGAAATCATATTGTTTGTCTTGGTATTCCTTGATTAATTCCCCATCATTTTTGTAAATCTCATATTCTGAAGATGTATCTGCGCTAGCATTTTTGAAGTTAGGAATCTTAGAAAATATTCTTACATAATAGTCGCATTCAATATCATTTACAACTTTTTTATATGATATATTCTGTGCATCATCGTCTAGATTTACATATTGCTTATTCATTAAAACATAATAATATGTAATGTTACTGCCATTGCTTAAATAATAACACATTCTATTGTCATCATAGACATAATTTACATCGTCAATTACAATTGTTGATGGAGGCGTGTCTCCAGACCACCCATACCAATTTTTACTAATCTGAATATCCGCATTGAAAACTGTAAATATATAATCATCTGCAACTTCAGCAACTTCAGCATTATCAATTATCTTTATAGTTTCTCCACTTACAGTATTATATATATTAACATAGTCACCTTGTTTTAAGCCATGTTTTGCAATACTATATATAACAAGCTGTTTAACGCCATTGTCTGCCCTAGTATTTTCGTCAAAATATATTGCCTTTAATGAATTGTTATTTGTTTGGATAAAGTCCTCGAAGCCATCAGTAGTTGAAGAACTAGGATATGTTAAACAATAATTCCAATTCTTTTCTTGTCTATTCCTATACTTATTGTATTTTGGTGTAAAAGAATATAAACTCCTATCTGGATACATATCCACAAAATCACCACCACTATTATACATGATTGGTCTTTCTATCTCAAGTTCCTTTTCTTCTTCAGTTTTTTCTTTCTTATGGTCACTTGAAAAGACTTCA
The DNA here is from genome assembly GCA_900313535.1 of uncultured Eubacteriales bacterium. Classification (GTDB taxonomy): domain Bacteria; phylum Bacillota; class Clostridia; order Lachnospirales; family Lachnospiraceae; genus UBA3633. Next base: position 11,067 of record OMRR01000151.1, on the reverse strand, counting down.
TATGATTTAATCTTAGATTTGTTATAAAATCCTACCCATCCATCATATCTAGACTTCAGTTTATTGCTTTTACATTCTTCAAATGTGTCAATTTCATCACGCTCGTATAAATGCATTGATATTAACTTCGCATTGTTATCAATTCCTGCTGATACAGGAAATGGTAATGCTTCATATACCTTATACCCATTGACATCTCTCATCATATCCATCAATGTGTTAAAGGCCGTGTACCCATTTTTGCTAGTATCTACGTCATTACGACATTTACAAACAGTCTTAAACGTATTACTACGTATTAGGTGATTGTTTAGTATGTCAAGACCACAATGGTACACATACCCATCATTTGACAATTGTGTGTCTCTAATGGCATTCGTTGGATGATTTACATCAATTGTCATACTTGTAACTCCAGTTAAATTTCCATCTCGTGGGAAATCAACATCTATGCTACCTTGAGCATTGTCATTTGAAATATAATTAATTGTATTGCCGCTCCAAAAATCCATTGTATTTGGTTTATATGCAATTTTGCTACTAATTTCACGGTTATCAGTAGAACCACTAGTAACTCCGTAGTTAACATAAGTTACAGCAGAACTTCCCTCATCTTTAACAATTTCACTAATAGAGTTGAATAAGATGTTAGAACATATTGTATTAACTTGACACACTAATCTTACCTTATTACACCTTTCTCTTTCTTCTAAATATATGTCATTTTGACTAATAACTTCGCCAAAGTCATTAGTGGGCAAGAGCTTTCTCTTACCCATCAATGGCATATTTAACCCTTCACTTGTATTAACAGATTTCTTACTGTTAAAAGCGCTTAGAAAAATCTTATTCTCCATTATTGTTAATCATTATCTATTATTTCAAATGTGGTATCACTCGTTCTTTTTACTTGTATAGGATTATAATCATCCCAATCGTCATATGAACGATAAAGTCCATATGTGAATTTAGAAAACATCTTTCCATAGATTATCAGCCTCCAGACATCGCCAACATTAAATGGCACATCAGCAGTAAATTCAAACGTGACATTTCTTACATTCTCAAAAGTTCCATGCGGTTCGCTTTCATCATATTCTTTTTCTACATTTTCTCCATTCACAAGATATTCATTTCCATTTGGGTCTATAAATAAGAAAATGATGTTAGATTGCATGGAATCTACAAATATTTGGTTCGAAAAATCATTTGGGGACATTAAATGGCTTGATGGCATTAACTCTCCATAATTATAACCTTGTAGCTCAAACTCTTCCTTTGACCCCTCATAATCAGCCCTAGTTTTGAAGTATAGAGTTTTTACACTTGTATCACCTCTAAAACCACTTACATCAGCAACCCACCAAGTTGCTATATTATAAAACGAAAACTCCATTGAGATTGTATATGTATTAACTTGAATTTCATGACCCTCATCATCAGTAGAGGTGGTTGTTTCAGTCACAACACTACCACTTTCTATTTTAACATATACATTTCTAGCATCAAATAGAGAAGATGTTTCATGGGTTATGATTGTTTTTGTTAATGTTTTATCGTCAGAAGGCTTTAAAATTCTATTCACTAGCAATGCAAATACACAAGAGCCATTCAAAGGAATGTTAGTCCTCCTAAAATATATTTCATAGAATTCCTCGTCATCTACTGTTAAAGGTGAAGCTTCATCTCCTTCATTGTCTTTATAGTAAAAACGACATCTCATGTCATCATCATATTTTTCAAATACGCCTTCTGGTAAAAATGTGTCTTGATAAAATAACCACGGGCTCCATTCTCTAAAATATCTCTTTGCCTCCTCACTTACATATGTGTCATTTAATCTATCATAGAAATTTTCCTTTGTTCCATACATATAATTGGATGTTGTTTTAAGGTATGTTATTGCATCCGTTCCATATGTTTTTCCATCCCCAAAATCATCATTTAAAACCGTTATTAGTTGTGGATTACTTGTCATTATAGTATAGTTTCCAAATGAAAGCTGTCTATACTTAAAACTCAAGTCAACAGTTTGCGTTAAGAACTCTGTGTATCCATTAATAAACCTTCCAGCTTGTCTCATTGACACATTCGAAGGTAACCTCTTGGATTCTATGTATTCAGCATAAGCTGGGTCAATGAATTCAAATGGGTCTACAAAATTAAATTCCAATTCAAGAGTTTCACCATTTCTTACTGTAGAAGTAATTTCCCCTCCATCATTCACTTGTGGAGTCATAGAATAACTGCAAGAACCTAATGTTAATGTATAATAAGTTGATTGTGGTAAGTTACCAATATCAATATATCTTTTTGTTGGATAATTTGATTTAGCGAAAGTACCAATGTTTTCTAAGTTAAAATCCCCATTATAAAGGCAGTCATCACCAAATAAGCAGCCAATAACGTCAAAAGCTTGAGTTGATTTATAAAGATAAACAGAAGCAGTATCAGCAGATATGTTATTGAAGGGCGATTTACAGTAATTATTTAATAAAGCTGCATTAAAATTCGACCAAAATAATTGTCTAACATCAGCACCATTGAAATTTGCTTCATACAATGTCTTGAGATACTGCTTATCGTTCCAATCCTCTTTTGTTATTTCGCTAGTTACGGTTATTATATTCCCAGATGTATCCTGTGGACAAATATTAACATATTTGTTACACGGTTTTTCATCGTCTGGCATATATCTTTCTATGTTTTCAAGCAGAGATTCCAAACCATATAAGTAATTGGTTAGGTATGAATCAGCATCGCCATAATATTTTACAATAAACTTAATAATACCACTACCATCAGTATCGACAGTTTCACCGCTTATTTTGCCAAACTCTTCAGCAACATAACGGAAATTCCCATGAATCTTATCAATTTCTTCTTGGGTTAGTGCATTCTTTTCTGCATAAGTTGTTGCTGAAGTAGTTGCTGATGCTTCTATACTAGCCATCCACTCATCATCTGATTCGATTAGTTCAATTGCTGCCTCCTCAGTGACCCCACTTTCAGTCACAACCCTTTCAACTTCCATATTGAAGTAATCTTTTTCATATATTTCTATTACAGACTCATATAATTCATCTGTTCTATTCTTAAGTTCCTCATTGCTAGGCATGCCACTATTTCCCAGCGCATTAACTGCGTTGGTTAAAAAGCTGTTTAGGCGATTAGATATATAATCTCCTCTACCAACCCATACAATCTTGTCATATTTAGGGATGTTATATATGGTTATAGCATTTGATTTTGATTCTGTGTCAGCAGAGTATGAATATTCTAGTCTGTTATTTGGCTCGATTTTCGCTACAACATTGCCATCTAAAGTTGTAATAGTTTTTGCTGATATTATGTTATCATCAGTATCAAAAGACATTTCAATACCACCATATACTGTTCCCCTAACACGAGAAGACTTCCAAATTCTTTCCAATAAATAATTGGAGTGCAATCTGAAATTACGACCATTTGTAGGGGCCCATACCTCTAGGTTATAGTCAAGTCTTCTATCAACTCCCAACGCCCTCAAATGTGGTTGTGTTTTTCCTCCACAAGCCATATCGTAATTACCATTTTCATAAACGCCAATAGGGAATGAGTTAACTTGAATATCCCTTCCAAGTTTTTTCCATCCATTTTCGCCACCATCAACAACGTTAACTGCTGTATTATTAGGTATTGCCATTATACTTGTTGAACATTTTCCGCCAGTAGTGCCAGTATAACGACCATTCCTAGTGAATGCCGCAAAATAGTTTCCCAAATAAGTTCCATCTGATTCAGAATCCCAAAGACCATTGAAACGTGGAGAAAAACCTTCGTTATATCTTCTAGTGCTAGCATCACCAATATAGTTTTTGCCTACAATGTTCGGAGCTTTCTTATACATTGTAACACTGCCACTATCTTTATAAACATTAGTTCTTACCATTTTCTTAGTGTCAGTATAATATGGGGCTAATGACCTAGTTAGAATTGGCTCGACACCACCAGTGTAAGTATAGTTAAATGTTTGGTTACTTGTAGAAGTTACGTATACAGTGTTAGACAGTTTGAACATTTTATCAAACTTATATCTTAGTATTGAAGTTCTAGCTTTTATTGTTGTTATGTCAGTTCCAAAATTGATATAATCTGCCCACACTTTTTTATTGTCAATATCCGTTGAATTAACGCCATCGAATTTGTAAGTTGTTTCTTCATGAACACCAAACCAACCACTAATATCACGATTTATACCTAATCCGTTTGACACGGTATCACTTGCTTTAGAACTATAGAAATTACTAAGATTAGCAACGTCCGCTGACGGTGTGTCACTTATTGTCCCAAGCATAAATCTAACTGGCATGCCATTCAAATATGTGTTAAAATTACTTCCATTGTCAACCTTAATCAACTGTGACGTTTGGTTATTTGTAATTTCTTTGCCATCGCATTCTTGTGTCATCACAATTAAATAAGACATTGGCTGATAAACATATAATTCAATGGTTTTTTGGGTGAATTTAAACGTTGGATAATATTCTTCTTGACAGAAACATTCATTTATAGTCTTGTCTTCTGATGGACTAATTCTAAAGTATACTGTTTGATTGCCCTTGAATGGGCTGTCTGAATTTTTATATTTACATTCTGCCTTTATAACCATTTCAGTGCTGCTTGCGCCATATAGTTCCGCATTTACAAGCTCAAATTCATAACCATCGATATATACTTTATCTATTTTAATTATGCCAAAGTAATCGTTTTTCTTATCACATATGAAAGCCATTGGTGTCATTTCTGTGGTATAGAACTTAGTGCCTAGCTTTCTAGTTTCACAATTAAAAGTCAAATCATTCATAATTAGTGATATTCTTTGACGCACTGTTTTACCATTATCATCAGTGACAATCAACGTATATACTTGATTTTCTAAATTTTCACCACTAATTACAAAACTAGAGGTATCACTAGTGTCTGATGTGAAAGCACCACCCAATGAATTATATAACGTATATCTTAATGGTGTTTGTATATCATCAGAATTAACTTTAATATACGCATAACCATTATTGTCTTTATATGCACTTGTACAATAAGACTTAGCCTTTGAAGTTATATCCAAAGTAAATGGCAGTTTTGTGTTTTTAGTGCACTCAGCATAAAATAGTTTATTAAACTTGTCAATGGCCGTTTTACCCTTATTAACCCCAAAATAAAAATAGAAAGAATTGTTGTATAATGGCATCCACCACTTATGATAAAAGTGTCTTATTCTACCATGTTCCTTATCAATATCAATTTCTTTGCTAGATTCCGCACCCATTCTAAATGTGATATATGCCTCATCTCTAACATCATATGTTGATTGTTGGAATCCGTTCTTATATGCGTCCATAATTGGGTTCATCCTACCATCAAAATCAACAGGATAAATGTATTTAAACTTAGGAACTAAATAATGTGTTCTTTCGTCTTCTACTTGTGTTGTATAACCACTGATACTATCTTGATATGTTTGCGGTATAAAACCAATATGATTCATAGTTGCAAACATAGCACGATTTTCCATATCCTCAAGTTCATATTTTGTAATGAATCCATCGCTATCAATATATCCACTTCTTAATGTCTCATTACTAGAATATTGCATGTTGTGGGAAGTGTCAAGATTCACACCAAGTTCACTTAATCTTTCTACGTTAATGCAAGATTTTGACCTTGTTCCAGCTTGTGTACAGCCTAAATCCATAAACAACCCGTTTTTGTAAATAGGCGTATCTTCGTCCCCATCATGACCCCAGTCCATGCCAGTAGTGATAGTTAAGCCAGTCTCTTCGCCACCATCAATTTCACTGTTTGACCTTTTTTTAGCGTCTTCCTCCATTTCCTCTTGTATTGTTGCAATTGGAGGGATATTTGCAGTAGTTGAAGGAAGGGCTTTGAAGAGTTGTGGGATACCATAGATATTATCTTGTTTTAAATTGCCCAATAAAATAATATCAGTGGCATACAATAATATTGCCTTAAAACCACCATTTCGTTCATTCATCTCTAAATATGGGTCAGCATTATCATCAGTTGCTTGAGCAGCAACATAATAATAAACAGTTAGTCCATCTTTATTTTCAACACCTTTAATTACGCCTCGTCCATAACCAACCTTACCAGCTTTGCTAGCATCACGATGCCAACTATCTTCCCCTAAATCAAGATTGCCACTATTTACACCAAAACTATCGTCAGTATAATTTATATTACAATTTACATATGCTTTTAGATTAGAATATGTTCTATTACAATCACAAAATTCATTTTTAGCACTTCTACTAAAAAGTCCAAAAAAGAAAGATTTCTTTTTGCGTTTTAGCCAATGCCAGAGTGGCATGTAAAGAGTACCATTAATCCAATCTTGATAAAAATCTAGTTTAATAATCTTATAGTCTTCAGCAAGTCTTTGCTGTACTTTATCTCTTAAATCTGGGTTACTAGAACTTTTAGTACAACCATCCATTCCAGCTGGACATTCAGATGCATCTTTTCCAGTACTATTACATCCTGGATAATAAGCAACGTTATCGTCAGCTAAGTCTCCTCCTAGCGATATGCAAGGAATGTATGGAATTTCTGCCCAACTAAATAAACAGCCAATGCCAAATGGCAAACAAATATTAAGTATTGAATTTAAAATGTTAATTATAAGATTCAAGGTGTTAATGAGAAATCCATTTATAATAGTTACCATTACTATTATGATGTCAAATATAATACAAACTATAACATACATAAATGGCATATCAACCCTAATTTTATTGAAAGGTATCGAATTTTGATTATCAACCAAATTAGAGCCTTTCAACGCATTATAGTTTTTACTATAAGGTCTTCTTGCTGTTTGAACCTTTGGAATATAGTTTTTAACGCTATACACATTATTCCAATAAAGGTCACGGAAACAACTGTCTGGAGTTGCAGAACCAAATGTATAGAATTTTTCAAACTCTTTTCCAGACATTTTAATGGTTGGTATTGATTTAGTATCGTCAAAAATTGGATTCATTGGGACTAGATACTTCGCAGTATGGTGAGATGAGCCTTCATCTCCAGTTTCAGTCTTACTGAATCTAAACCTAACTTGTGTTCTAGTTGGAATACCTTTTGATGAATTGTCTGTTGGTACAATATTACCACATTCATCAGTACCAACAAAGTCTAGATTCATTGGTATTTGATAGCACCATACACCATCACTATCAATCAATTGATTACCTTGTATTTGAAACTCCTCAATAAGTCCATCTGTAGTTTTACGAATCATCTCAATTGTTCCTGCTCCTCCAACCAATTGGGAATTCATACCATTATCAACACTTGAAGAACACTTGTGACCAATTGCATTTCCATCATTATCTGAAACAATTGCACCCATGAACACACAAGTTGGTTCAAATTTATATTGTATTTGAACATCACAACGAGTTATTGCGGCAATGCCATTATCTGCATCGCCCCAGAATGGATATACAAAAGAGCTTTTATTTTGTGAAAATATTTGTGCTAGACTATCTAAATTCGTGCTTTCCTTAAATTGGCTAGTACTGTCAAACATTGACAAATTATATCCTTTATATTGGAAATCACGAGGCTTTTGAGATAAAACACCAATATCAGATAAATCAATATCAACATGTATTTGTTGACTGCCACTAGGCACGCCAAAAAGCATGTAGTCTCCTGCATTATTTGTCACAGTAGTATATTTCCAATATCTATCATATATCTCAAGTTGACTGTCATTATCCAACACTAGTCTTTTATTTGGGAAAGTGCCAACGATTCTATAGCAATCATCATCACTATCATCTGGCAGCAAGTTATATCTTCTACCCTCGTTGTCCTTAGACATAACCTCTTTATATGGATATATGCTTTCAATGGTTTCATTATCATTACTATCTCGTTCAATGAATAACGAAACCTTTGCATTTGGTATTCCAAACGCATCATTAGCAAGAACCCTTCCAATTATAACGCCATAATTGGAAGAGTGAAGCCTATAAGCATCTTTCTGTCTTAATTTCATTGTCAGCACCTCAAGGAAATCATAATCTTGCTTCATGTTGACATTTAAGATAGTATCGCTTGATATATTTGTCTTAATTCTATAACTTTTATCCATTGCTATTCCATATATTTTCTAATGAACTTTGGTAAAACGATTCTAGTATCCTTTCCCCAAACAATTTTATATATCGCAATCAATGTAATACAAGGTGCAATTACAATTGAAAGACCAATTGCAATCAAAAACAACAACACCTTGCTCATTATCCGCATAACCTTGCTTAATATACTTTCCTCCTCTGGAATTCCAAAGGTATCTTCAAAACGCTTAATTCTTTTACAATTACATGCCATATTATAAAAATTTATTAAGTACTTGACTAACATTTTCATCATATTTAATGTAAATAATTTTAATATGATGTTCTTTACATAATTTCATTTTTAATTTATCCCTTACAATTAATCCATTGAAGATTTTTTTGGTGATTTTGTCACCGTGACCACTAAAATCAATTGGCTTAAAATTATGATGTAAGAAAAAATAAACACATTTAAAGAAATAACGCTATCTAATCTTGCATCGCACAGAAATATCTGAACTCTTATTAGAAATCTCAAACATTGAGTTATAATCGCTATATAACACTCTATCAATCGCATCCAAATCAATTTCTTCAGCTTCAGCTGTGCCATCCTTCAATAAAAATGTTGAAGTTTCAATAGGTTCACAAACACCGCCACTACTTTTGGTTGGCAATGGGCAAACATCTGGAGAATAACCACCATTTCTTATCTTGTACACATTTAATGATATTAAACTTAATACACCATCTTGTAAAGTTATTTCTTTCTCCAAATCTCCTATGAAAATATCTTCTCCCATATCATGTTTGGAAACATCAAAATAGTCAGCAACTTTATTTATTATATTTGATACAACATTTGCTACGTTATAGTTTTTGTCAACAAATACATCTATTGACAAACCAATATTATATATTCTTCCACTTTTAATTTCAATATAATCATTTATCTGCTTGTAATGTGTCATGTATTCGATTATATTTTTAACCAAAGTTTCAGGTAACGCTGAATCCAACTTACCTTGTGAATTCATTCCAAGCACATCTATTTCTATCTTGTTGTTTGTTTCCAAAACACAACTTCTAAATGCTGCTCCATACTTGGGGGGCATTTGAGCTAGTTTAATCTTATAATCATTCACAGTAACTGCACGATTTTGCGCAGACATATTGTATTTTATGAGAGCTTTAATCTCTTCAGTAGAAGGTTCATCCTTTCCAGCAATTGCATTTGTGAGATTGGTAACCTTCAAAGAAGTTATTACTTTGCCTCTTTCAGTGCCATCAGTATTATTAGTATTAGCACCCCAATCAATATTGGCTAAGGTAATCTTGTTAATTGCATTTGGTCCTACATTTGTTTCAGCACCACCACCAGTTCTATATAGAACAAACATTGTCCATCCCTCTCTTGGTAGAACTCCCAACATGTCATTATTAATCATTTTTGACATGATATAATCAGCATATTTTGTTTGACCACTTGGTATATCCTTATACGATGGGGATGCGGTATTTCCTGCACCAAATATAAGCTTTGTATAGCCATTATCAGTAAACTCTGTAATGAACTTCTGAGTCAATGGTTTCCACTTTCCAACATAATATCTTGTAGTTCTTGTTGAGGCAGAATCACCCTCTGTGTAATCTTCATACTTATGTGGGTTATATACATTAATCGTATTGCCACTATCCGCATTATTTTCTGTGCCAAACCTCCATTGGTCTGCTAAGGAATCTGTTTCAAAGTAACGATATGTCTTAACCGCCTCATTTGAAATCTTAAATTCCTCTGCATCAATGAAATATTCATGTATGCTTGGAGATGAGGAAAAATCAGAAGTCTCCTTAAATATAACTGACTCAACCCCCATTACATTTTCCTCTGGTAATACAATCTCCATGAATGGTTTTAAATCAGTACCATTTATAACCTTACGATACACCTTATAATTACCATTTATAGCAAGTACTGTCTTTGAAATGGTGTAGCTAGTGATATTGCCATTACCATCTCTACTAGGTATTATCTTTCTATCTGAAAACCCATCACTATTAAACTGTTCGCCAAAATTAACATCATCAGTAAGTTGGAAATTATAGTTTCCAGCTGAAACAATGCTAGTACGCTGCAATATTGGGGCATAATCCCAATTTGGCTGCGATATGTCGTTTGAATTAATTGGTAAATTACAACTAATTTCAACTTCGCATAAAGATGCTTTGCGTCCAGGTATCTTCAATCCATTCGTCCTAGCCATGTTAAGAATTGTGCTCCTTAGATTTGCACTATCTACATTTGTTTCTTGATATGTTCTGTCAATATGATAGTTTAAGTTATCAGCAACATCAGATACGAGGTCAATAAACCACGCACCAACACTAGAGTCATTAAAATCATCTGACAACTCTGGATAATATTTCTCACTGAACTTAATGAGTTCACTCTTAACGTCTTCGAACGACCTTGATAAATAATTAATTCCCTTTTCCATCTTATAATTGTACTACTATGCTATCATTGCTAACTTTATTACCTTCCATAACGCTATAGTCTAGCCTTACGAATATCTCTGCTTCATTTTCATCATTCTTAACCACACTTATATTATTAAGCGTTATATTATTAGCCCACCTACTAACTGATTCTCTAACCTCTGTCTTTATAGATTCCCATGTTGTTTCATCATTCTGAGAAAATATGTGTTTTATCAAATCCGTACCAAATTCAGGCATCCTAATTCTTTGGGTTTTGGGCGTGAAAACAATATGCATTAATTGACTTCTAACCTTTTCCTTTACGCTATCATTAGTGTCAACATAGAATTTTTGAAAACCATCCCTTAAAAATGGATACTTTATACCATAATACTGCTTACTTGCCATATCATCAAATATTTCTTATAATTATATAAAAAATAACTTTTTTAAT
>OMRR01000083.1 GCA_900313535.1 uncultured Eubacteriales bacterium | reverse complement strand
GTATTTTGGATTATATCACAGTTTATATTTAATAAAAAATGTAAAAATTGTAAAATTGATATAATTGAATATAACAAGAAAATTGAAGAAGATGAAGAATTGTTTGATTGTCATAAGGACGATGCAAAATATGTGTGTAAATTCTTATTTAAATCAAATTTAAGTACATTAGGGATATCGGCACGATATGGGGTGGGTAAGACATTTATAATGAATAAAGTAATTGATGTTACAAGTACCGAGAGGAACTTATATGTTGAAATTAGCCCATTATCATGCAGTATAGAAGAAATACCAACTTATATTATAGGACAAATAGAAAAAGTTTTAAAAGAAAATGGGATATATACAAATAATACAAGACAAATAATTAGCACAATTCAAAATGGATTTTTGTCGTCGCTACTAAATATTATTAATGAGAACCAAACATTAAGTGATTTATATAAAAATTTACGAGATTTAATTAAAGAACAGGATATTAAATTAACTATAATTGTGGATGACTTAGATAGGATATATGATAAGAAACAAATACAAGCAATTTTTATTATATTAGATTCTATAGTTTCAGCTAACTGTAAGATTATTTATTTATATGATTCATCAATTTTGAATAAAGGTTTTGAAAGTGAAGGTGGTTCAAAGTACATTGAAAAATATATAAAAAATGAGTATTCACTTAAAGACTTAACATTTAGAGATTTAATGAGAATTGAAAACTATAAATATATTGAAAATCACAATAGTTCAAATAATATGAAAATCTGCGAAATGATTAATGATGAAGTAGATAGTATTGAGTTTGGTACTAAAATATATAAATATTCTGGAAATGATTTAAAGTTTGATAAGTATAGACTAACCCCAAGATTAATAAATAAAATTATTCAAATGACATATGAGCGATTATCTGATTTAGAATATTCAGAGTCAATAAAGGGTTATGAACGATTTGTTTTTAGATTTTATGTATTTGAGCTTTATTTTCAAGATTTTAAACAGATAATATGTAATAAAAAGCACCCTGAGGAATACTTTAAGTTTAAATATAAAGGAAATGAGTTGACATTGGAACAAGTTTTGGCAAGGTATTTTAATGTAGGAGTATATGATTTAGAGTATCCTTCTAAAGAAAAACAATTTGAAGAATACATTGATTTTATACATAGTGAAGATAATGCTGAAAAGTTATTAGCACTTGATTTATTGGGATATAGTATCGATATATTTAAGGAATATATTGAGCGTAGGAATAAAATAGATGTCGCAGAATCTTCTGCTACACCGAATGAGATAGTATATAATAGAGGATATGTTAATTTAAGTTATGATGAAAACTATAATAGTAGACAGTATTTTAATACTAAAATAGCTAATATGGTAGCTAATTTAGTAAATATGTCAAATAGTGAATATACCGATGATGAAAAGTTTATTAAAGACTTTAAAGAAAAAGTATTGGATAAAAATGATTTACTTGAAGCCTTAAGAAGCTATAGGTTTGAAAAGTATAAAGATAATCAGCAAACTACTGATATTTTAGGTCAGGATAAATTTACATCAATATTCAATTCTTTCAAAAAAGGGAATGCCAAAGATGTATATTGGAATGACCTTATGGAGTTGTATTATAAATATTTAATTAAAGATGATAGAATTGTATTTAACGACATAGTTTTAATTAATATTAATCTTTTTGGTTTTGTTAGTTACAGAGCAAGTATTTATGCATTTATGATTATAAGCAAATTTGATTTTAATGATTATGGAAATAAGTATCTGGATGTTGTTTCTATACCTAAAACCATTGAATTGATTAAGCAATTTTTAGAACATTTTTTTGCTATGACATTAGTATTTTGTAACCCAATAGAAAAGAGTAAAATTTGCATAGAAGATATAGAAGAATGCAAAAGATATTTATCATCATTTAAAGTTGATTTGCAAAATTTTATTAAGCACATAAGTAATATAGATGATGCAGTTGTGGAAAGGCTTGAAAATGATTTATCATATATACGAATTGCACTTGAAAAACTAATTAGTTTGATTGATAATGCAAATAATTATAAAGATTCTATTGAAAGGAATTATGTAAAAACAACAATCAATTATATACCAAGGGATATATCAAAGTATAAAGGCAAAAGCAAAGAAGAAATTGACAAGATGTTTGATGAAGATTTAAATAATAATGAATTGCGACCTATTGATTACAAGAGAATTATGGATGAATTTAATAATGAATAATTACGAGATTATAACAATTGTATTACAAGCTTTGACACTAATTGCTACTATAGCAATATCTGTTGTATTGTATCTCTTAAATAATAAGCAAAAAGAAAAAGAAAATAGATTAAAAAATGAACAATTAGCTAAAGCATTTATTATAGATAATAGCGATATAAATGATTATATACCAATTTGTATTATTGCATCTGCTTTAAATAGACACAAGAATCATCATAGGGAGCTATACAACAAATTCAACAAGCTATCAGATGATGTGCAAAAGGAAGTAATTAAACAGTGCAACTATGATATAGATTTAATAAAAGGTACAGAGTGGGTGGCTAAAAGTATTGATTATGTTAATAAGTTTTTGAATGACAATGATTTAGGTAATGGTTGTAATAATTATTTATATGACAATGGGAAATATTTACATTATGCGATAAGACAATATGCTGATAAAGAATATGATGATAGATGTTATAATAGAAAGTATAAAAATCCTTTTCCGAGCAAGAAAATTGGCTTTCATGGAGACAAATGTCTTGAGTATTTAATAGATTTTGACAATTATTGCGATGATTATATGTTTTATGTTATAAGAAGTATTAGAGAGGATTTTAAAATATATAAAAGTGAAAGAATAGCCCCTAAGCCAATAAAATATTTAGAAATAGTTGAAAACTTACCATGTGCAACGAACGAAGAAGTTTGTTATTGGGTATTAGACTTTGTAAATTTCTTTTCAATTTATATTATTAATACAATGCCAAGTGGGTATCCAAGTGAATATATGAGTGATGCGAAAATAGAAACTTATGAAGATAAGTATTATGATGTAATGATTAGTTTGTATTTACTATATGCATTAATTATTTGCAAAATAAAATGAAAGAGTTATATATAGAAGATATATGTAAAAAATCAATAATATCTAAAAAGAAAGGTGAATAATAATGAACCAACAAACACATAACCAAATAGTAAGTTTTATTTGGAGTATAGCAGATGACTGCTTGAGAGATATTTATGTGAGAGGTAAATACCGTGATGTTATACTTCCAATGACTGTTATCAGAAGGCTTGATGCGGTACTTTCTGAAACAAAAGAAGAAGTGATAGAGCTTTATAAAGAACTAAAAAAGAATAAGATAGAGAATTTTTGGCCTGCACTATATAATAAATCTGGTGTAGCATTTTGCAATATATCTAAATTTTGTTTAAAAGATTTGACAAGTAGAGGAGATGCACAGACACTAAAAAGAGATTTTATTGCATATCTTGATGGTTTTTCACCAAATGTTCAAACAATACTTGATAAGTTTAAATTTAGGCATCAGATTGATACATTAGTTGATGCAGATATTTTAGGTTCAATAATAAGTAAATTTGTTTCAAATGATATTAATTTAAGTCCATATGATATTTATAAAGATGATGAGAAGAAAATACTTCTTCACGAAGGACTTGATAATCATGGAATGGGGACAATTTTTGAAGAACTAATCAGAAAATTTAATGAAGAAAATAATGAAGAAGCGGGAGAACACTGGACGCCAAGAGATGTTGTAGAACTTATGGCTGACTTAGCATTTTTGCCAGTTGCAGATAAGATTAAGGATGCAACTTACTCGTGTTACGACGGAGCCTGTGGAACTGGCGGGATGCTCACACTTGCCTATGATAGACTTATGAAACTCGCTAAGAGAAGGAATAAAAATGTTTCAATACATTTATATGGACAAGAAATAAATCCAGAGACTTATGCAATATGCACTGCGGATATGATATTAAAAGGAGATGGGGAACAAGCTGAACATATAAGTTTTGGTTCTACATTGTCAAACGATCAAAATACAAAAACAAAGTTTGATTTTATGTTGTCTAACCCACCTTATGGTAAGAGTTGGAAAACAGATGCTGAAAAGATGGATGAACTTGATACAAGGTTTAATACTTATCTTGAGAATGGTGAAGAACTATCAATGATACCAAGATCAAGTGATGGACAATTATTGTTCTTGCTTAACAATATTTCTAAAATGAAAAATGATACAGAACTCGGAAGCAGAATAGTAGAAGTTCATAATGGTTCTTCACTTTTTACTGGAGAGGCAGGCTCGGGAGAGTCAAATGCAAGAAGATATATGATTGAAAATGATATGGTAGAAGCTATAATAGCTCTCCCTGATAATATGTTTTATAATACTGGCATAGGAACATATATTTGGATTCTGACAAATAAGAAAGAAGATAAAAGAAAAGGAAAAATACAGTTAATAGATGCAACTAAAATGAAATCGCCACTTCCAAGAAATATGGGGAAAAAGAACTGTGAGTTTACAGATGCAATCAGAAAAGAAATTATAGATATTTATTTACAAATGCAAGAAAGTGAAGTAAGTAAAGTATTTAATAATAATGAATTTGCATATTACTCTATAACTGTAGATAGACCATTTAGACTAAAAGTCTATCCTGATAGAGTAGTGCCTGATAATGTATTTAAAAATGATAAAGAGAAAAACGAGTATAACGAAAAAATTAAATCATTGGATAAAAATATAGATTTATATGATTATAGTGATTTTGCAAATAAATCTAAAATTAACAAAACTTTATTGAAGAAAGTTAGACCTTATATCACTGAAAAAGACAAAAATGCAAAACCAATTGATGAGGCTGATGTAGATTTGAGAGATACTGAAGTAATAGCCTTCAATTATGAAGGTGGAATTGATAGTTTTATGAAAAATGAAGTTTTGGTGTATGCACCAGATGCTTATGTAGATGAAAAAAAGACAAAAATTGGTTATGAGATAAATTTTACAAAATATTTTTATAAAGCTAAACCTTTAAAAGATATAAAAGAGATTTTAGATACATTAAATAAAATAGATGAAGAAACGAAAAAACTTATGGACGACATTGTTAAGGATTTAGAAAATGAGTAAATATGCAAAATATAAAAAGGTAAATGAGAAGTGGGTGGATGAAATTCCTGCACACTGGGAAATGAAAAGGCTAAAGGGTATCTTTGCTTTGAGAAGTGAAAAAAATAATCCAGTTAAAACAGATAGAATATTGTCATTGACTGCAAAGCAAGGTGTTATTCCATATGAAGAAAAAGATAGTATGGGTGGTAATAAACCTAAAGCTGATTTAACTAAGTATAATGTTTGTCATGTTAATGATTTACTTGTTAATTGCATGAATGTTGTATCGGGATCTGCAGGTGTTTCAAAATATGAGGGTGCAATAAGTCCTGTCTACTATGCCTTATATCCACATAAGAATGATAATGTATGGTACTATCATCATATTTTTAGATTAGACCCATTTCAAAAATCGCTTGTAGGATTAGGAAAGGGTATCCTAATGCATGAAAGTGAAGAAGGAAAATTAACATCTGTTAGGATGAGAATTTCTATGGATTATTTGGGTAATGTTATGTTACCTATGCCGTCAAGAGAAGAACAAGATAAAATATCCAAATATTTAAGATGTAATATAAGTAAAATTGATAGTATTGTTAGAAAAAGAATAACATATAAAAGCGAATTAGAGGATATTAGAAAAGCAATTGTAAATAAGGTTTTATCAAAAGGTATTTTAAATCATACTGAATTTAAGAATTCAAATATTGAGTGGCTACAACGAATACCAAAAGATTGGGATATTACTCGTGTTAAAGTACATATTGTAATTGAACATGGAACAGACCCAAAATCAAAAGGAGAAATCCCAGTTTATGGAAGTGGGAGTTCTAAATTTAAAACATGTGGGGAATACAAAATTGGACCTGCTGTATTATTGGGACGAAAAGGAACATTGAATAATCCACAATATATAGAAGGTAAGTACTGGAATGTGGACACGGCATTTAATGCATATTCAAGAGATGATATGATAGATATAAAATATTTCTACTATGTTGCAACTCAATTTAACTATGATTATTATTCAACACAAACCGCCATTCCGAGTATGACACAATTTGATTATAAAAATATGTTGATCCCTGTCCCAAGCATTGATGAACAAGTTTTAATTTCTAATCAGTTAGATAGAAAATTAGATAAGTTAAATAAATTAATACTATTGCAAGATAGGTATATTGAAGAACTAAATAATCTAAGGAATAGAATTATAAGTGATAGTGTTACTGGAAAAATCAATGTTCAAAATATTGATGTGCCAGAATATGTATCACAAAATGAAATTAATTTAGATAGTGTTTCTTACGACGAAGAAAATGAAAACATAGAGGAGGTAGATGAATAATGCCATTTACTAACACTAAAGAAAACGGATTCGAATCATTAATAGTTGATTTTTTAGTTAATGAGCATAAGTACGAGCAAGGAATAAGTAAAGAATATAAGAAAGATGCTAAACCTGAAGAAGCAGGTGATTATAATTTTGATTATGCCATAGATGGAAAAAGACTATTTAGATTTTTAGTTGATACACAACCATTACAAATGAAAGAAACAGGAGCACTTGATTCTGATACTAAAAGGTTACAATTTTTAGCAAGAGTTCGTGATGAGATAACTAAAAGAGGAATAGTAGATGTTTTAAGAAAAGGTATAAAATTTTATCCTGCAGATCTTATAATGTTCTATTTACTTCCATCAGAAAACAATGTTGAATCTCATATTTTATATAAAAAGAATATATTTAGTGTTATTAGACAACTACATTTTTCAAAAGTAAATACTAAAGATGCACTTGATATGTGTATTTTCATTAATGGGCTTCCAATAGCTACATTTGAACTGAAAAATCAGCTAACAAAACAAAATGTAGATGATGCTGTAGAGCAATATAAAAATGATAGAAATAAATCTGAATTGTTGTTTCAATTCAAAAGGTGTATGGCTCATTTTGCTGTAGACGATAATCAAGTCAAATTTTGCACTAAGTTAGATGGAGAAAAAAGTGTATTTTTACCATTTAACAAAGGTTATAACGATGGTGCGGGGAATCCCCCTAATCGAGATGGAATTAAAACTGATTATTTGTGGAGAGAGATATTAGATAAGTATACTTTAACTAAAATAATACAGAATTATGCACAAGTAGTTATAGAAAAGAATAATAGAACTAAGAAAGAGACAATAAAACAAATATTCCCAAGATTTCATCAGTTTGATGTAGTTGAAAAATTGCTTGATGATGTTTATAAAAATGGTATAGGTAAAAAATATTTAATACAACATAGTGCAGGATCAGGTAAATCAAATTCAATTGCATGGCTTGCACATCAATTAATAAAATTAGAAAAAGAAGGCCGTAATATAGTTGATTCAGTAATAGTAGTTACTGATAGAAGAGTACTTGATAAGAATATTAGAGATAGCATTAAAGAGTTTACACAGGTTAAAAGTACTGTTGTGTGGGCAGAACACTCATCTGATTTACTTTTAGCTATTGAAAATAATAAAAGGATAATTATAACTACTATAGAAAAATTTCCATTTGTTATGCCAAAAATTGGATCGCTTCATAAGAATAATAAATTTGCTATTATAATTGATGAGGCACATTCTGGTCAAAGTGGAAGAAACTCTGCACAAATGAATATGGCTTTGGCTGGAACTGTAAATGATAGTGACTTAGATGATGAAGATAAAATTAATGCGATGGTTGAAGGACGAAAATTGTTACAAAATGCAAGTTATTTTGCTTTTACAGCTACTCCAAAAAATAAAACACTTGAGATGTTTGGAGAATCGTATGAAGTTGATGGCATAATAAAACATAAACCTTTTCATTTATATTCTATGAAACAAGCTATTGAAGAAGGATTTATCTTGGATGTATTAAAATACTATACATCAATAGAAAGCTATTATAAATTGGTTAAAAAAATTGAAGACGATCCAACTTATGATAAAGTTAAGGCAAATAAGAAGTTGAAAAAATATGTTGAAAGTAATGTCTATACAATAAATGAAAAAGCGAAACTCATGGTTACACATTTTCATGAGCAAGTAATAGCAAAAAAGAAAATTAATGGAAAAGCAAGATGTATGGTTGTTACATCAAGTATACCTAATTGTGTAGAATACTATTATGCTATTAACAAATGCTTAGAGGGAATGCATAGCCCTTATAAAGCTATAGTAGCATATTCAGGTGAATATAAAAGAAATAATGAAGAAGTAGCCTTATCTTGTAGTGCAAGAAATGGTTTTTCTGATAAAGAAATTGAAGAGATTTTTGAAAATGAACCATATAGATTTTTGATAGTTGCAGATATGTTTCAAACAGGATATGATGAACCACTGCTTCATACTATGTATGTAGACAAAGTACTAACAGATATAAAAGCAGTTCAAACACTGTCAAGATTAAATCGTTCAGAACAAGGTAAAATTGATACTTTTGTTTTAGATTTTGTAAATGACACCGATACAATAAAAGAAGCATTTTCAAAATATTATAAAACAACAATTCTATCAGAAGAGACTGATCCAAATAAATTATATGATTTGATTTCTGATATTGAGAGTGCTAATGTTTATACAAATGATGATGTAGAAAAGTTAGTAAGTTTGTATATAAATGGAGCTGAAAGAGATAAACTTGATCCAATCCTTGATTTATGTGCTGAAAGTTATAAGGAGTTAGAAGAAGAAGATAAAATTAAATTTAAGGGCTCTGCTAAGTCATTTTGTAGAACATACGGATTTTTAGGTGCAATATTGCCTTGTGGGAATATTGATTGGGAAAAATTGTCAATTTTCTTAAACTTATTACTACCTAAATTACCATCACCAGAAGATGATAATGATATATCAACACTATTAAGTGCAGTAGATTTAAATAGTTATAGAATAGAAGCTAAAAATATGATTAATATCTCGCTTGAAGATAAAGATACAGAAATAGGAGCAGTACCAACTGGGAAAGTAGGTGGTTTGGTTGAACATGAGGTTGATAAATTATCAGCTATATTAAGTAATTTTAATGATTTGTTTGGTAATATAGATTGGCAAGATGAAGATAACGTGAAAAAGCAAATTAGAAATATTCCAGGGATGGTGTCAAAAGATACTAAGTATCAAAATGCAATGAAAAACTCAGATGAGCAAAATGCTAAGATGGAATGTGAGAAAGCACTCAACACTATAATATTATCAATAATGAAAGATAATATGGAATTGTATAAACAATTTCAAGATAATCCATCATTTAAGAAATGGTTACTAAATATGGTGTTTAATGTGACTTATAATAAGGAGGGGAACCCTTATCAAACTATTAGTAATGATTAATAATATTTTTGATAATTTTGTTTACAAGGAACATATTTGATGAATAAAGATAATTTCAAATACGGAACAATTAAATATATAAATAATATTAAGGTAGAATTAAATTTTTGCTTGATCGGATTGGAGTTAAAGTTAATACCAATAGATTGGCAGCAAGTTATGAGTATGGTTTTATCTAATAGAATCATTAATGAAAAATTCGTTTGGCTAAAAGGTAATTTGATTAGCGGAGAGACTATAAACATTCAAGTATATGCACCACAATTTGTTAATTTCATTTTACCTAATTCAAGTAAATTTATAAATGTGCATGCAAGCATTTATGCAATTTCAGAAGGAACTTATGATATAAGTACTTCATTTAAGTGCATTGAATTTAGTGGTGGGATTTTGGATTTTGTGTATCCAGTAAGTCAAATACAAAGGTATGATTATAAGAAATTAACTGTAAAAATAAAGAATAAAAGAATCAAAAGGTTTGAGTTGAAAGACAATCCAAATGTTGAAGCAATAGAATATTTAATTCAACCTTCAGTTAAGATGAAAACTGGAGAAATTGTTGACTTTAGCGAGTCATATTCAATAGTGATTTTAGAATTAAAAAATAATATATCCATTCAAGATTTTTTGGATTACTATATAAATTTAACAAGTATGATATCATTTTTATGTAGGCAATCAAATATTAGATTTGCTAACATTCGTGCTTATAATAAGCGGATGATTAAGAATGGATATATTGACATTTATGTACACGATAATTATGAGAATTATATAGATGAAGTTGCCCAAGTTCATAAAATTATTAATTTTAATGTTTTAGGTAATGGTATTATTAATTTATATAAAATAATGGAAAATAAAAAGAATAAGCCAAATTTATTATTCTTGCCAGAAAATAATAAAGAATCAAATAACATTTATTATTACTCACCAATTATAATTACAAGTTCAATGGAACGAGAGTACAAACTAATTGCGAATAAATTTAAAGAAGATAAGAATTTAAAGAAACAAGCCAAAAATATAAAAGAAAAGTTTTGTGATATTATTAAGTCTGAGAAATGTGATAAAAGAATTAAAGATAAATGTAATAGTTTATTTAATAAATTAGGAGATATTGAACCAAGTAGTAAAGAAATGTTTGGCAGATTACTTGATTTGCTTGTTAAAGATTTAGGAAGTCTCAAGCCAAAAGCTAATAAATTGTATTATTCTAAATTCTGGCTAAAGATAGATGAAGAGAGAGAAAAGCTAATAAAAATATATGGTAAGTTTTATAGAGTTAGAGGTAGTGCTGCACATGATATAATAGAATGGAAAGATGGGGTGAGTAATATATATGGATTTATAGAAATGATAATATATTATTTCATTTTGCGAAGAATTGGAGTTAAGGTTGAGACAAGGTTTATCATTATAGAAAACTTATTTGGACCTATTATTAATGAAACATATATTCAAAAAGAAATTAAAAGAAAAGAATACGAGAAAGAAGGTAAGAAAATATTATGTGAATTGTAATATAATTTAATAATTATTTTTAAAATAAATTATTTATAGGAATTTTATTATATGAAAAAGTTAGAAAACCAAAATATTGAATACAAGCAATCTTGGCACGACGACTATTTAAAATGGATTTGTGGATTTGCCAATAGTGATGGTGGCAAGATTTATATTGGGATGGATGACAAAGGGAAAGCAATTGGTGTTGATAACCCTAAAGATTTACTTGAGACCATACCAAATAAAATTGCCGACACTATGACTATTTTGCCAAAGGTTAATCTGATTAAAAAGAATAAAAAAGATATTATTGAGATTATTGTTGATAGTTATTTTAGTCCAGTTAGTTATAAAGGAAAGTATTATCGTAGAGTTGGTGCTACAAATAGAGAAGTTGTTGGTAACGAATTAAAGAAGATTTTTGATAAAAAATACAATATCGACTATGTTGATTTTGGTATGGATAATATCAAGTTAAATGATATAGAT
>OMRR01000007.1 GCA_900313535.1 uncultured Eubacteriales bacterium | reverse complement strand
TTTTCTTTATGACTTCTGTGTGTATGACTATAATAGAGTTAATTGGTGGAATACTTTTACTAAAGTTCTTCAAAGATGACATTTTTTATATTTATGCTTAAAGAAAATTTAGCAAAGCACATAGATAGTAAAATGGGTAATACTAAAGATTCTACTATTGAAAATGAATAAATACTTTGAGATTATAAGCAAATAGGGGGAAAACATGAAAATAGGTTTTATTGGTGCAGGCAATATGACTAATGCAATATTGACAGGAGTTTTTAAATCTAACATCTTAAATAAAGAAGACGTATTTGTTTCTAATAAAACAGAAAAAAAACTTGAAAGTATAAAAAATAATTTTGATTGCAATATATTTACAAATAATCAAGAAGTTTTTAAAAAAGCAAAAGATATTGTTTTTATTTGTGTAAAGCCGCAAGTTTTTGATAGTATAGTAGAAGAAATAAAGGGTTCTATTAATGACAATCAACTAGTCGTATCAATTATGGCTGGCAAAACCATAGAATATTTACAAGAGGTACTTGATACAAAAAATATTATCAGGGTAATGCCAAATACACCATGCCTTATAGGGGCAGGCATATCTGCGGTAGCAAAAAATGAAAATGTGTCAGAAGATAAGTATAATGAAGTAATAAAGATTCTTAAAGCTGTTGGTGAAGTTGTTGAAGTTGAAGAAAAATATATAAATGCAATTACACAAGTATCTGGAGCTAGCCCAGCGTGGATTTTTATGATGATAGAGGCTCTTGCTGATGGTGGAGTCGACTGTGGATTGCCAAGGGATCTTGCTTATAAATTTGCAACAAATGCTGTGTATGGCTCTGGAAAACTTGCTAAAGAAAAATATAATGAAAATAAAACACATCCTAGTGTATTAAAAGATATGGTTACAAGTCCAGCAGGTACAACTATAGAAGGTGTGCGAGTTTTGGAAGAAAATGGTTTTAGAGGAGCAATAATAGACGCAGTACTTGCAGCATATGCAAGGTCGATGGAATTATAGTAGTTTATATAGAGTAATAAAAAACGGGTTTAAACCCGTTTTATTTTTTGCTATTTTTTGCTTTGGCATGAAACGTAGTACCAGTAGTATGTCGTTCTATAATATCTAAAAGCTTATCTATATGCTTGGAGTTACATATTGTTAAATCTATGCCATGCTTATTTGCGTATTCTGCCGATAAAACTTTGGTAATCATCCCTCCCGTACCAACCATGGTTTGAGGAGGGGCTGCAAGAGCTTTAATCTTATCATCTATTTTCCATACATCTTTTATTAGTTTAGCATTAGTATGTTTTTTAGGGTCCTTATCATAAAGTCCATCTATATCAGTAAGCAAAACTACTAAATTTGCTCCTACGAGAGGTGCTACATATGATGCAAGGGTATCATTGTCTCCAAATTTAATCTCTTCTACCGAAAGAGCGTCATTTTCATTTACTATTGGTAATACATTGTGTTTTGCCATTTTATTTAAAGTATTTTTTAAATGTCTCATTCTATTTTCAAATTTAAAATCGTCATGATTTAATAATATTTGACCAACTTTTATATTGTATATGCTTGCTATATTGCTATATTCTATCATTAGTTTTGATTGTCCTACAGCAGCACAGGCTTGGCGAAGAGCAACTTCTTTAATCTTTTTTTTGAAACTTAATTCATGCATTCCAAAAACAATAGCACCACTAGTCACAAGAACTACTGAATAGCCCTTTTCTCTTAATTTGCTGATAGAATGTAAAAGTGTGCAAATACTTTCTTTATTTATAGAGAAATCTTCTCTAACGAGAGAAGAAGTACCGATTTTTAATACGACAGTAGAAATAGTAACCTCCTTAAGTCTACATGATATTTATTCTCGAATTTGACCTGTTCCATAAATAATGTATTTATAACTAGTCATTTCTTTAATGCCCATAGGACCTCTTGCATGCATTTTTTGAGTAGAGATACCGAGTTCTGCACCAAAGCCAAATTCTCCGCCATCAGAAAAACGAGTAGAAGCATTGTGATATACGCAAGCACTATCTATATTTTGTATAAATTTATTGCAAGCGCTTTCATCTTCTGTAATAATTGCTTCGCTATGTTTAGTCGAATGCTCGTTGATAAAACTAATTGCTTCATTCAAATCATTTACAATCTTTATTGCTATTATATAATCATTATATTCGGTAAAAAAATCATCATCATTAGCTATGTTACAATTAATAATTGTACAAACTTTTTTATCACCTCTTATTTCAATGGAAAGTTTATCAAAAGCATCTTTTAATATTGGTAAAAAAGTTCTAGCAATTTTTTCATCAACAACAATATTTTCAATTGCGTTACAGACTGAAGGTCTTGAAAATTTAGCATTTATAGCAACCTTTAATGCCATATCTAAGTTTGCCTTCTCGTGTATGTATAGATGGCAATTACCAGCACCTGTTTCAATAATAGGAACTTTTGCATTGTCCTTAACAAAATTGATTAAATTTTTACCGCCTCGTGGTACAAGTAAGTCAATATATTCTTTTTTTGTTATTAGTTCATTTGTTATTTCGCGAGAATTATCTTCTATCAAGGTGATAATATTCACATCGACTATGTCGTGTATTGCTTCACGCATAGTTTTTACAAGAGCCTTATTGGAATTTATTGCTTCCTTCCCACCTTTTAGTACACAAGCATTGGCAGTTTTTATGCAAAGACTTGCTATATCGACACATACATTTGGTCTAGATTCAAAAATCATCGCAATAACTCCAAAAGGAACGCTTTTTTTAATGATTTTTAGACCATTTGGGCGAGTATATTGTTCAAGTTCTATATTTACTACCTCATCAAGTGTTGATACATTTTCAACGCCATCAGCAATTTGATTTAATCGTTGCTTATTAAGTGTGAGACGATCAATCATACTATTAGTCATACCATTTTCTTTGGCATTGTCAATATCTTTCGCATTTTCAGTAAGAATATATTCTGTGTTATTTAGTAAAGAATTTTTGATGTTTTGTAAAATCTGATTTCTTGTCTTATTATTAAGTGCTGCCAAATCCATAGAGGCTTTTTTTGAATTTTTTAAAGTCTCGTCAAGATTCATATTATTTTGTAAGTCTTAAAGTTTCTCTTGCTATCATTAATTCTTCATTTGTAGGCATAAGGAAAACTTTTATAGAAGAGTCATCTGCAGATATTAATCTTGCTTCACCTCTAATATTATTTCTTTCCTTATCAAGTTTTACTCCAAGGAATGAAAGCTGATTACATATAGTTTCACGAATGCCTTTATCATTTTCTCCTATACCAGCAGTAAATGAAATAGCATCACAACCTCCAAGTGCAACCATATATGCACCGATGTATTTTTCTATTCTATAAGTCATTACATCAAAAGCTCTTTTAGCACCTTTGTCGCCCTTATCATAAGCAGATTCTACATCTCTACAGTCAGATGAGATACCACTAAGTCCAAGGAGACCAGATTTTTTATTTAAAATATTTAAAACTTCATTTATATCCTTTTTTTCTTTGTTACAAATAAATTGAAGTACCGCTGGATCTACATCTCCAGAACGAGTTCCCATTACAAGGCCTTCAAGCGGTGTAAGACCCATAGAGGTATCTACACATTTTCCGCCGATAGAAGCAGAAACAGAAGCACCATTTCCGAGGTGACATACAATAACCTTTGCATCTGGCTTTAAATTTCCAAATTTTATAGTTTCGCGAGATACAAACATATGGCTTGTACCATGGAAACCATAACGACGTATAGAATACTTCTCATAATATTCATAAGGGATAGCATAGAGATATGCTTTTTCTTCCATGCCCATACCAAAAGTAGTATCAAATACAGCCACATTCTTTTTTCCTGGAGCATTCTTTTCACAAGCTTCTATACCCATTAAGTTTGCAGGATTATGAAGAGGACCTAAGTCAAAACACTCTTTGATAACATCTTTTACATGTTGGTCTACGAGAACAGATTCTGTGAGTTTAATTCCTCCATGGAGAACTCTATGACCTATAGCTGAAATCTCATCGAGTGATTTGATAACTCCATTTGTAGGGTCAGTTAATGCTTTAAACATATGATTTGCAGCATCAACATGGTCTTTCATAGGAGTTTCAATTTTATAATCAGGCTTTCCAGGTACTTTTTGAGTGATATTTGAACCATCTATACCAATTCTTTCTACAAGACCCTTTGCAATTACTGATTCATTATCCATATTGATAAGTTGATATTTGAGTGATGAAGATCCACAATTTACTACTAAAATATTATTCATTTCTTTTCTCCTTATTTTATAATTGTTGCTTCGCTTGCCTCTACAGCAGCATTTGATTCATCGGTGTCAATATGCATAGCAAGTGCATATGTATTACTTACTCTAATTACGACATCATCAAAGATTAATTTTCTTTCAGGAGAATTGACTTCAACTTTAACGATTTCACCATTAGATACATTATATGTTTTAGCATCTGCTTCAGTCATATGTATGTGTCTTTTTGCAGCAATTACCGCATGTTCTTTTTTGATTTCTCCAGCAGGTCCTTTAATAGTTACAGGACCAGCATCTTTTAAATCACCAGATTCACGAACAGGAGCCTTAAGACCTATTGCTCTTGCATCTGTTAAAGAAATTTCAACTTGTGTTTCCTTTCTTTCAGGGCCTAAAATTGAAAGTTTTGCAGAACTTCTTTCACCAATTACTTCAACTTTTTCTTCACAAACAAATTGGCCGGGCTGAGATAAGTCCTTTTTCTTTGTTAAAGTATAGCCCTTTCCAAACAAAATTTCTAAATCTTCTTTGCTTACATGCACATGGCGTGCACTGGTTTCTAATACTATCATTGTTTTACTCCTTTATTATAATTTATTAATTGTTGTTTTTGCGACCTATTTTTGGAGTGGCTTGCAAATTTCAATGATACTATTATAAAACAAGTTTTTTGTTTTAGCAAGAAAAAAGCCAGAAACTTGCGCTTCCAGCTTTTTTGGAGGGGGTTATATGTTCTATCCGATTAATGCATCTATTTGATGCCAGATAGCATTTTTTTCTTCTACTACCTTTAGTTGCTCTTTTTTTGCTTCAAGTATTTGATTAAGCCTTTCAAGAGCCTTGTCATATTGCTCATTTTTAACTAATGTTTTGATTGAGTCATCTTCGTTAAGAACTCTTTCTTTCTTCTCGCTTTTTTGTATGGATTTTCTAAGTTCTTTAATTTGTTTCATGGTATCGCTTGATACTGAGTTTTTATCTGTTTTATATTTTTCATCTAAAGTTTTAAGTTTTGACTTAACGCTTGCAATATATTCATTTAATTTTTTTATCTGGCTTGTATAAGTACTTATGTCAGCTCTAATTGCTTTTGCCTTTTGTTGATATGCACGCTTTGCATTTACATTAGAACTAGTGGTATTTTCTTGTACATATGAGTCCTCGTTTACATTTGTAGCAAATACTGTAATACTTCCTAAGCTTACAATAGTTATTGTTAAAAGAGCTATTTTAAATAAGTTTTTCATAAGTTTCCTTTCTTTTTATCAACCTTGATAGTTGTATAAATATTGAATGTTATAGTATTTCTTGTTACAAAGGTAGTATATCACAAGTTATAAAAAATGTAAGTGGTAGAATAGTGGTAAAATAGGGGTATAGATAGGAAAATATAGTATTTACTATAGTAAAATGATATAATACTTAAAGGAGGTTTATTATGGCAGAAAAAGATAATAAAAGACTAATATATGTATGTGATGACGATAAAAATATATCAGAATTAATAAAGATGTATCTTGAAAATGATAACTTTGAGGCAGAGACTTTTGATACTGCTGAGAAGCTTTTAAATGCTATAAAAAAGAGAGAACCTAATTTAATTACTTTGGATATAATGCTCCCAAAGATGGATGGGTTTGAAGCACTTACCAAAATAAGGGAAAAAAGCGAAGTGCCAGTGATTTTAATATCTGCAAAAGACCAAGAAGTTGATAAAGTAAGAGGATTTAATGAAGGGAGCGATGATTATATAGTGAAACCTTTTATGCCACTTGAACTTGTGGCTAGGGTAAAAAATGTGCTTAGAAGAAGTGAAAAAGCGCCAGTAAAGAAAGTAGAAAAAGTAAAAAAAGAGATAGAGTTTTCAAATATGAAAATAGATACTGGCACTATGCAAGTATTTGTAAACAAAAAACCAGTATCGTTTACAAACATTGAATATAAGTTTTTACTTTATTTATTTGAAAATCAAAGAGAAGCTGTGACAAAAAAAGATATATTAGCAGATGTGTGGGGCTATGAAGAAGATGACAATAGAGTTATAGATGATTTATTAAAGAGGCTTAGAAAAAAACTAGATGAAAACAAAGCAAAAATAAGTATAGAGACAATTTGGGGAGTGGGTTATAGACTTATAGATGGAAAAACAAAGTAGAAAAAAACAAAGAAAAATATTTGGAAAAATATTTTGGCCAATTGTATCAATATTAGTTTTATTTGCTATAGTTACATTGTTATTTAATTATTTTTCGGTAGATAGATTTGTAAAAGAAAATGCCAAAGAGAAATTAGAAGTAGCCTATAATGATGTAAGAGAACAAATTAGAAATTTTGTAGCATCTAGTGATAAAGACTTTAAGCTGATGCCTTCAGAAAACCTTGTAAATCAAAGTAACAATACAAAAGTATATGTTTTTGATGATAATTATAAAGAAGTAGCGTTATTCGATAATACAATTTATATAGATAGTGAAATGACAAGTTTTTTAGCTGATTTACTCATAAATTTTGAATTAGAAGAAGGCGTGCTTACTACTATAAGATTTAATGGTAGAGAATACCTTGCAAATACATATGAGGCAAATAGTAATTTAAATATTAGTGAAAAATATTTTGTGATAGTGCAGGATTTAACGGACAAAACTTTGTTACTTAGAGAAAATTCAAAAAATATGCTTATAGTACAAATATTAATACTAATGTTGACTGTTTTAATTGTATTTATAGTTGCAAGAGATTTATCGAAACCATTAATAAAACTTTCTAAAGAATCTGAAGAATACATTATAGGAAAAGGGATAACCATAGATGCTGACAAGATGACCATAGAAGAGTTAGAGATACTTAGAGAAAGTTTATATAATATGCAACAAAAAATCGATGAAGAGAATAATAGAAAGAATACTATTTATGAAAATGTAGCACATGATCTGCGAACACCTCTTGTATCAATACTCGGTTATGCAGATGGTTTAAAAAACGGTATTATAAAAGATAAGAACAAAGCCTGTGATGTTATTCTTCGAACTGGTAATCAATTAAAGGAAATGATAGAGAATATATTAGTACTAAGTCGTTTTGATAATGATACATATAAGAGCAATAAAGAAGAAATAGATTTGATAGATTTAATTAATGAACAAGTTGAAATGGTAAAGGCAATAGATGAGAGTAAAAAAGTAATGTTTGAAAATGATTTGGCAGATAGTGAAGTAATATTTAGTGATAGAAAATTAATAATTCGTATAGTGCAAAATCTTTTAAGTAATGCTATAAAGTATGCGAAAGAAAAAGTTATTATAAAATTGTCTAATGTCACAGGAAAGACAGCATATAAAATAATAGTAGCTGATGATGGTGAAGGAATAGACGAGAATAATATTGAAAATATTTTTACAAGATATTATAAAGGTGTGGATGGACATTTTGGTATAGGACTTGCGGCAGTAAAAAGTTCATTAGATTATCTCGGGGGAAATATAGATGTTGAAAGCAATATGGGAGAAGGAACAAAGTTTATAATAGAAATATAGCAATAAAAAAGGTTCTTTATATAAAGAACCTTTTTTATATGCTTTCTAAACAAAAAACCAACTCATTAAACTACTTGGTTTTTGTTTAACTTTCTTGCTAGTATTTGTACTTCCATCGCTTGCTTTAACCTTTTTTGGCTTGGTTGCAGGCTTCTTTGTACTAGTTTTTACCTTTTTAGATACCTTCTTAGCAGTACTCTTTTTAGGTTTATTTGCTTTTAAAGTTTTCTTTTTAGCCTTTGCTGTCTTAGCAGCTTTCTTTTTTACTGTCTTAGTAGTAGTTTTTTTCTTAGCTTCTTTCTTTGCCATAATATTTATCCCCTTTTAATTTACTACGCCTTGTATATTATTTCTTTTTTGTAAAAAACTCAACAATTACACATATAACAGCAACAAATAATATCACAGCCGATGCACCAAACAAAGTTCCAGATAATGATGGATTTGATTGTTGTATACCTGCTGCAACAGCTGATACAATAAAGTCAAGAATAATTGCTGTGTTTTTAATGGTATTTATATTTTTCATAATACACACCCCCTTAAATCCAATTAGTATAATGATAGCAAATATCTATAATAAAATCAACATTTATTATGTTTAGTTAAATGATAACCCTTACAAATATCACAATAATAGTATTGCATTTTATAATCTTTTGCTTTCGCTTTTGCTTCTTTTTCTGTTTTATATCGCTTTTTCCTAGCACAACTTCTGTAGCCAACATAACCTAACTCATCTAAATTGTTTCTTTTCATATTTTATATTGTCTTATAAATACTCCTTTGCATCTAGTTTTATAAATAAAGCATATAGGATAAAAATCAATATTGCGAAAAGCAATTCCACATCATTTATTGAAAATAATTTCATTATAATGGTGGTCAAACCTGACATTATTATTATACCACATAGTCCGCTTACATCACCATATCCAAGTAAAGCTGATAAATGTGTTACTCCAACTTTTTCTTTTAAGTAAGAATAAAGAAGTGGTATGAGAGGAGCAGCCACTAAACCAAGTATAACTATCAAGATACATATAATTATACCATTAAATAAATTTGTATAAAACAAAACAAATAATATAGCAATTATAAAAATATTGGTTTTTAATGCTCTTGTAATCTTAATCTTATTTGCTATATGACTATAAAACAATCGTCCGAAAAATATCGCCATAAAATAAATTATTGTAGTTGTTGCTGCCATGGCTTCACTAAGTAAACCTTGCTTAACTGAGATTGTAGAAATTAAGCTATTTGTAGTTATAATTACTCCTTCTACTAAGAAGAAACATAATAGTATAGATAATATGTTCTTCTCTTTAACTAAATCAGTCATTTTTATATTTACCGTTTTTTCTTCATCTGTTACAGAGTGTTTATCAACTACTTCTTTAGGTAATGATTTTTTTTGTTTAATCCAACTAGCTTTAGCAAATAGCAACAAAATGATATCTATTATCATAATCATTATTATTATAAAAAAACTAGTTTGATATTGTGGACAATATCTTACTGCGAGTGCCATAATTGTGGAACCTATAACTGATCCCAGTGCCCAAAATGCATTTAGAAAAGCTTCTTCTTTTGCATCATATGCCTTTAATACATAACTACTGGCATTTACTTCTATAAGACTTATACCCATTCCATTTATAAACATACCTATAGCAAATAAAACAATATCTGGTGCAAATTTATATATAACTAATGAAATGATAAAACAACACATTGACAAAACCATAGTAAGGTTAGTTCCAATCTTTTGTCTTATCTTATATGTATTAATGCTCATAGTAAATGAGCCTAGATAATTAACCATGATAAGTATTCCAATAAGAGAAATATCAGCCCCTATTGATTTGGCAATAGTTGGCCATATACTACCCACAAGCACTTCAACTATTCCTTCAGTTGCATAGCACACAGAAATTAGATAGAAGAAATATTTAGAAATCTTTTTAGTTATATTATCCATTAATTTATTTTTATTTCAACTTTATTCCCATACTCATCATTTTCATTATATGAATAGTCAATGTTTGTAGCCAAACCTTCAACTAGTTTAATGGAAATATCATTATTTGAGTCTTTTATGTTAAACCTTTCACCCTTATATTTTATATTCATTGTTATAAATTCATTTTTATAGTCAACCCTTACTTTTATATCAGGACTTTCGTATTTAGTAAAAAGAATTTGTTCTATAATTTCTTCAAATATCAACAAAGCTTTGTTTACTAATTTTAAATAAGCATTGTGTTTTAAACAGAATTCTGCTAATGCGATAGAATCATTAGTAAAATTAAAAGTTTTATCTATTTTAAACTCTATAGCATTTTGACTATTTATGAAACTTTGAGTTTTTTCTTTTTGAGGATTATCAAATATCTGATTAGGTGTTCCTTCTTCGTATATTATACCCTCATTAAGAAAGAAGACCCTAGTGCTAACATCTCTTGCAAGTTGCATAGAGTGAGCAACTAATAAAACAGTTTTACCAGTCCTAGCATATTTTAAAATTAAACCTTTAATTTCATCAACAAGCTTAGGGTCAAGAGCAGCGGTAGGCTCATCAAGCAGTAAAACCTCTGGATCCATAGCAAGAGTTCTTGCAAATGCAATTCTTTGTCTTTCACCACCTGAAAGTTCGTTTGGATAAGAGTTTTCCTTATCGAGTAAGCGAACCTCTTTTAATAATTTTATACTTTTGTCATAGGCTGTTTGCTTGTCTCTTTTTAGTATTTCAACTTGTGCTATCATTAAGTTTTCTATTACAGTTAAATGGTTAAAAAGGTTATAATTTTGAAAAACCATTCCTACCTTTCTTGTAATTTCACTTATGTTTTTATCATTTACTTCTATATCGTCTACAAATACTTTTCCACTCGTTGGCTTTTCTAAACCATTTATCATACGAAGCAAGGTTGATTTCCCTGTACCCGAAGGTCCAATTATTGATATAACCTCGCCAGTTTTTATTTCACCGTTTATGTCTTTTATAGGAGTATTTTCGCCGTATTTTTTCATTATATGTGAAAATTTAATCATGTTTTTTTACTCCTTTCAAGTATTTGCTTTCT
This sequence comes from uncultured Eubacteriales bacterium, assembly GCA_900313535.1. Taxonomy (GTDB): domain Bacteria; phylum Bacillota; class Clostridia; order Lachnospirales; family Lachnospiraceae; genus UBA3633. The sequence goes on along the minus strand of OMRR01000007.1, from coordinate 4,464 downwards.
TTGCCCTCGCCATGAATACTACTTAGTTTTACAACACATGTTATAATAAGCTCTGCAAGTATAATGTAGATTATTGCAACTGCTACAAGTGGGAAGAATGCATCATAAGTTCTACTTCTAACTATATCGCCAACTTTTGTCAAATCTTGAACTGCAATATAACCAACAATTGCTGTGCTTCTTATATGTTCCACAATCATGTTTTTATATGTAGGGAACATTATAGGAAGTGATTGAGGTAAAAGGATTTTAAAAAATGTGTTTTGTTTACCAAATCCGAGTGCGTGTGCGGCCTCAGTTTGGCCAACATCAATATTACCTATAGTATTGATAAGAAGTTCTGCAACCATAGATCCAAAGACAATTGTAAATACATTAATAGCCACTAACTCACTTTCTTTAGATATCTTTGAAAATATAATGTAGTAGAAAACCATAAGCAACACTACTATTGGTATTCGCCTTAGTAACCAAAAGATTGTGTTAATTAGTTTATTAACCATAACTCCAGAGTTATAACATATTAAAAACAATATAAAGCCCAAAATAGTTCCTTGGATAATCGAAATAGATGTTATTTTTAGTGTGCATAGAACTCCTTCTATAAATAGTTTATATCGATTTTCTCTTATAAATGTTTTTTGAAACCCTGATTTTAAATTGCTAAATAATTCCTTTATATTCAGATAGTGCCCATCATCCACCACCATTGCTGTAACATAATTTTCATACAATACATCAGAATAGTCAATTGCTTCCATTCTTTCTTCAGTAATATTGAGATTAGCAGAAATTAGATCTACATCATTTGTTGCAAGAGCAACGATAATCCCTTCATAGTCATACACTTTAAATGTAAGCTTTGCATTATACTTTTTTGCAAGTCTTTTCGCAAGCTCTATATCATATCCACTAAGCTCATCACCTTTATAAAATGTAAATGGTGGCACTATACCAGTTGTTCCCACTATAAGTTCACGTGTAGGGTTTTCCGCTTCTTCAATATCTGGCATTTCTTCATTCCCTTCATACACCCAGCGATTATACATCTCATCAAGAGTCCCATCATCTCTTAACTCTTTCAAATAATGATTAACTATGTCTTTTTCGTTTTCAATTTTAGGTTTTTTAGGTAGACCTATTGCAACTTGGGTCACCTCATCTAAATTGTCTTCAATTAATTCTACACCTTTTAGCCCTTCGTTAAGCGCTTTTTGCATAGGTACTCTATCAAATACAAATGCGTCTATTTGTTTTTCTCTAACCGCATTGTAGCCGAGCGATTCACTATTGAAATATAATATTTTTGCCTTACTAAGCTCCTTTTCAGCTATCATTTGAGCGTGGCTACCTGTGCCGACACCAATAGTGCATTTTTCATTATTTAAATCATGCATTGAATGTATAGTTATACTATCGGAATTACTCTTTTCATTGGAGCAGGCAAAAATTGAAACCATACATAATAACAACAAAATAAAAATCACTTTAATAGGTGCTTTTATTTTTGCTATTTTAAAGTTTTTATTTATTTTTTTTGACACAATGACCCCTTAGATTTATTCCACTAATTATAACACAAAAAATTTTTTATTGCACTATACTTAGTGATAAACGTTTGAAAAGCTTGTCTAAAAAACCTTAAAATATTGGTATCAAAAAGTTTAAAAAAGAGGTATTAAAAACATTAAAAAAATTGTATTAGTATTTTTAAAAAAATAGTATTAATATTATAAGAAAAGCAGTATTAAAAATCTTAAACAATTGGTATTAATAATCTTAAAAAAGAGGTGTCAAATATTGACATTTTAAGACACAAATAGTATATTAAAAATAAGGTAATCGCTTATGAAATATAGCAAAAAAAAATATAAGGCCCGCCTTGTTGATTCACAAATCAATAAATATCTAAAAACTTTTCCCATAACTTATATTGAAGGACCAAAATGGTGTGGAAAAACTTGGGCAGCAATCAATAGATCTGGGAGTATTGCTAATCTTGATGATGAGGCTACATATGAGATGGCAATAACTGATTTAGATTTGATTTTAACTAATACATATCCAGAGCTCATTGATAAATGCAATTTAGTTCCAAATATTTGGGACAAAATGAGAACATTAAGTAATAGAACTACTAAAAAGGGTAGATATATTTTAACTAGTTCTATAGTGTTGAATGATGAAAAAAATGAAAAGACTTTTAATAGTGGTTTAGAAAGAATTGGGAAACTAAAAATGTCAACAATGAGTCTATATGAAAGTAAAGACTCTACTGGTGTTGCTTCAATTACAGCCATGTATAAAGGCAAACAAAAAAATGTAAAAATAGAAAAATTATCAATTCTCAATCTTTCAAAACTAATTGTACGTGGAGGTTGGCCTGAGAACTTAAGAATTAAAAACAACGAACTTTCACTGATCGCTAAAAAATATATATCATCTATACTAACTAAAGACATTAATGATGATAAAAAACGAGATGAGCGAAAGATGATGCATCTTTTAAAAGCACTTGCACGAAATGAATCAACTGTTGTTACAGTAAAAACTTTAATGAGGGACATGAAAGAACATGAACACAAAGATATTATAGAGAGTGAAAAAACAGTTTTTGATTATATAAATGTTTTAGAAAGACTATTTGTTATAGAGAATCAAGAAGCATACACTAAAAACTATCGTTCAAAAGAAAGAATAGGAAAGTCTGCAAAAAAACATTTTACTGATCCATCCATCGCTGCCTATCTTTTAAATCTATCTGCTGAAAAATTGTCAAAAGATTTAAAAACACTAGTTTTTTTATTTAAGTCACTTGTAGAACGAGATTTAAGAATATATATGGAAAATCTTGGTGGAAGACTTTGCCATTTTAGAGATAATGTTTCAGGGCTTGAAGTTGACTCGGTACTTGAATTTGAAAATGGCGATTATGCACTTTGTGAAGTAAAACTTAGTGAAAGTGGTGTAGAAGAAGCGAAAAAGAATTTGTTAAAACTTAAGTCTAAAATGAATAAACCACCAAAGTTTATGTGTATAATCTTAGGCCTCTATGATGCGGTTGTGAAAGATAAAGAAACTGGGATATATTTGGTACCAATAAATGCACTAAAGATATAAAAAAGGCGGGGATTCCCCACCTTAAGTATCATTAGCCCACTTACCTATTGTAACATTATATTTTGAAAATGACAAGTTTTTTAGTTTATCCTAGATTACTGTAATTATCATCGGTCACATTTTTATACCAGTTATCAATATCTTCTTGACTCATACCGTTTTTTGTCAAGTATCTTCCCATTATATTTACCCAATCAAGGTCTTTTAATTCAATAGTTCCATTTCCTGTCCATGGGTCATTATCTGCAATATATCTAAGCATTGAATCAATATATCTTGCTTTAAGTATATCGTATTTTTCTTTATCAGTCTCTTCAGTAATGCCATAATAATTTGCAAATGTAATCATATGATCCTTAACTATTTCTTCGTAGCTTGCACCAGCAAGGCCTTCTATAACTGCGAGAAGAAATCCGGTTCTATTCTTTCCTTCAATGCAGTGTATATAATATGGTCCTTCATTTTTTGACATAGCCACCATCGCTTTTACAATTCTATCATGATATTTTTGCTCTCTATAATTAGTATTCATATGTAGACAAATTGTTTTGCCACTTTCATATAAAGATTTAAAATAATTTGAAGCAAAATCTTTTTTTGCAAAATGTTTTTTTATTTTTTCATCATTGTCTGTTAAATCAACATCAAATTTTACACCTGCTTCTGCGATTAATTTGTCAACATACTTTGCTCTACCATAAGAATTATCAATAGAAGAGGCTCCACGATATAATATGCCTTCTTTTATATTTCCAAGTTTTACATTTCTAAAATTAGCAAATACAATATCGCTTGAAAAGTCCTCTCTATTCCTTGAGTATTTTAGATGTAATGCTTTATACTTTTTATTAATTTCGTCATAAGTCTGTAGTTTATCACTTGCAAGTTTAGCAGGTTGACCATTTTCATTATTTGTCAAAACTACTTCCTGACTTTCACTAGTTTCAATTACACTTTCATTTTTTTCTTTTTGTACCTTAACGATAGAAACGCATGAAAATAGAGAAAAAGTTAATAACATAATTAAAATCACTTTAAAAATTCGTTTCATAAATGTCTTGTCTCCTTGCTTTAATTTTGATTGCCATTTTATTTAAAATTTAAAGCATATATATTATTATACTTTAGGGCGGATAATATCCGCCCATATGATAAATACAATATATGTATTAAATTTAATCAATGCTTTATTTGTTTTCTTTAACTAATTTAAGAAACTTTTTATCATTCATCTGCTCATTGGTCACATACTCGCCGTTATAAAATAATGCATAAGTTGTAACTGGGGTTGGAGCTTTTTGAGCTTCTTTTTTATTTTTCAATTTAATTACTTTGAAATTGATT
>OMRR01000081.1 GCA_900313535.1 uncultured Eubacteriales bacterium | reverse complement strand
TTATTTTTTACTCTTTTATAATAATAATTTCTAAGACTCACTCCTTCTCTATTCATATCAGCATTAGCCAAATTAAAACTTATTGGTACATTTTCCTTTACAATATAAGTGAGTATATTGCTTTTGGTAAATGGATCAATTACAACATTTGTTAAGACATACTCATTATCTTTTAAGTTGATAGTGATGTCTAAACTGTCATTCCCCTTTATTATCCTAGTATTACTGGTCGTTGAGGTCGCAAATACTAGGTTTATGCAAAAAAACTTGCAAGGATAGAAGATAGAATGACTCTTAAAAAGTTTTTCTTTCCCTTCTTAATAACTACACCTTTGTCTTTTAATTTTTCTTTATCGATAGTTGCTTTGACATCAGTAACCTTTTCATCATCAAGGAGCACACCGCCTTGTTCAATATTTCTTCTTGCATCACCATTTGAAGAACAAAGTTTAGAAAGTACAAGTGCATTTATAACTCCGAGTTTACCATCTACTAAATCACTCTCTTTAACTTCAAGCTTTGGCATATTTTCTGCATCCATGTTTCCAGAGAATAATGATTTGGCTGTAGCATCACATTTATCAGCTTCCTCTTTTCCGTGTACAAGTTTTGTCAATTCGTATGCCAAGATGGTTTTAGCTTCATTTAACTTAGAACCTTTCCAAGTTTCCATTTGCTTAATCTCATCAAGTGGAAGGAACGTTAGCATCTTTATACATTTCAATACATCAGCATCATCCACATTTCTCCAATACTGATAGAATTCATGTGGGCTTGTCTTATTTGCATCAAGCCATATAGCACCACCAGATGTCTTACCCATTTTCTTTCCATCTGATTTGGTTAATAATGTTATGGTCATGGCGTGAGCGTCTTTGCCAAGTTTTCTTCTTATCAATTCTGTACCAGCAAGCATATTTGACCATTGATCATCTCCGCCAAATTGCATATTGCATCCATATTTTTGGAATAAACTATAAAAATCATATGCCTGCATTATCATATAGTTAAATTCCAAGAAAGTGAGACCTTGTTCCATTCTCATTTTATAGCATTCTGCAGTGAGCATTCTATTTACGCTGAAGTGAGGTCCGACATCTCTCAAAAATTCTATGTAATTTAAATTGCGAAGCCAATCAGCATTATTGACCATCATTGCTTTTCCTTCGCCAAATTCTATAAAGCGTGACATCTGTTTTTTGAAACATTCGCAGTTATGGTCTATGTCTTCAACAGTCAACACTTTTCTAAGGTCAGTTCTACCTGATGGGTCACCAATCATACCAGTGCCACCGCCAACGAGCGCGATAGGACGGTTGCCAGCTTCCTGTAGTCTTTTCATAAGGCAGAGAGCCATGAAGTGACCTACATGGAGTGAGTCAGCAGTTGGGTCAAAGCCAATGTAAAAAACTGCCTTGCCTTCATTTACAAGTTTTTTAATTTCTTCTTCGTTAGTGACTTGGGCTATGAGACCACGTTCAACTAATTCTTCATAAATTTGCATTTTGATTCCTTTCGGGCTTCATCGAAAAGCCCCTACAAGTTAAAATCTAAAATATAAAAATGGATTAAATCCAGATGTTAGCATTTCTATAACTGCATATATAAACATGAATGCGATTACAGTATCTACTATAATATAGCCGTATTTTGTATGATTAAGTCGGTATTTTATTTTATCAAATAATGGTGTCAAATACAACACCGATACAAAAAAGCAGATAGCAAAAGTAGGTGTAAATATTATATTTAAAAGTTCTCTCGTAGAGTAATTGTAAAGTGGAGAACTGAATAAGCCATTTAAGTATAATGCTACTTGATTTAGACTATCTAATCTAAAAAGTATCATTCCTATGTTCCATACTATGAAGACATAAATTATTCCTATAGTTGGTGGAACCCTAAATTTTGTTTTGACTTTTATAATTCTTTCTATGACAAGGAACAATGCATTGTATAGACCCCAAAATAGAAAATTGAAATTTGCTCCATGCCAAAATCCAGATAATGCAAATACTATAGTTAGATTAATACAAGTTCTTAATAATCCTTTTTTATTTCCACCTAGTGGTATATACACATAGTCTTTAAAGAATGAAGATAGACTTATGTGCCATCTTGTCCAAAACTCTGAAATGCTTGTTGATAAAAATGGATTATTGAAATTTTCTAAAAATGTAAATCCAAATATTTTTCCTATGCCTATAGCCATATCTGAGTATGCCCAAAAGTCAAGGTATATCTGCATACTATAGCAGATAATGACAAATATAGATAGAAGAGTACCCATCTTGTAGTATCCAAGCTCGTTGAAGGCTAGGTCGCATATTCTACCGAGTGCATTTGCAAAAACAATTTTCTTTGCAAAACCAACCATAAATCTCTTTATGCCTTCAGAGAAAGAATCTATAGAAGTAGTTCTACTTTTTAGTTCTTTTTCTATTGTGCTATATCTTACTATAGGTCCTGCAATTAATTGAGGGAATAACATAGTAAATAATGCAAAGTCAAATATGTTATCGCAAGATTTCACATCTTTTCTATAGACATCTACAAGGTATGATAAAACTTGAAATGTATAGAATGATATACCTATAGGTAATATTATATTTGTGGCATGCTCTGAGCCGAAGAAAAATCCTGTAAAGAGATTTAAGTATTTATATATAAAAAGTAAACCTATATTTATAATGAGTGAAATGATTAGTAGTGCTTTTCTAGTTTTTTTATCTTCAGCTTTGTCAGTACATTTTGATAAAAAATAATTAACTACTATGGAAGCAAGTAGTATAGGTAAAAAACTTAGGCTACCATAGGCGTAAAACACTATTGAAAATACCAATAAGCATATGTTATTTGCTTTTACATTCTTAGATGCATTTGTAATTGCATAACATATAAAGCATAGTGGCAAGAATAAAAATAAAAACACCGGAGAAGAAAATACCATACTATATTTCCTCCAAGTGATCAAGCATATAATCTAAGAAACCAAATGTTGCGTTATACACATTAATTTCATTGATTTCAAATATGAATACATCAGCTTTCTTAATAAAGTTAAGAAGGTCATGCTTTTCATTTAATTCATCGTAGGATTCAAATGCAAAATTATCCACATACTTATGGCAATGCAAATTTTTATTTTCAATATGATATGTGTCGCCAGTGATGCTTATAGTTGAATAAGGAAGTAATAAACCGCCCAAGAAGCTTCCACCGCTTATTACATAATTTAAATTCTCAAAATCAACACTATCATAATTTATAACTGACTGGTAAAACTTTTCATTTGGCTTATCGTAAATATTCAAAACTTCGAATAAATCCGCATCTGGAGGTATAGGAATCTCAGATGGGGATGCCTTTATTGATATGTGAGGAATCGTCAAATCAAGTTCCTTCCGCATATATTTATTTAAATCTAAACCAAGTAAATTGGATTTGTATGTTGACCAATGGTGTCCACTCTTGTAAAACAAAGGGACTTTTCCTTCAATATATTTATTTTTATTGTTGTCAATTTGTTCTATAAAGTCAAAATACTTTAATCCAGATTTTTGCAAATGTTTCTTTATAATGTCATATGGCAATATATGTTCTTTATCTTTATATGCAAGCATGATGTCATCTGCAAATGATAAAGTCCCACTATAATATCTTGGTTTTGTGGGAGTAAGTAGAATCGCCATTTTTTTATTTTTGGCTTTGCATATCTCATTAAACCATCTAAACTTAGTGACTAATTCATTTACATCATCTTCACTAACCTCGTGGCAACCATGGTGGTAATAGTTTAGTGCTTCAGTAGAAAACAAAGTGTCGCCAATTTTTGTGATAGTAGCATTTGGAGATACATCAAATAATGAATATAGTAATTGATTTTTTGTCTTGATTAGAAAAGCTCTGCCAGGGAAGTTTTGTACTATGTAGTCATCAAGCTTTTCAAAACTAAGTTCAACTTTTTCTTCTGCACCGACTAGGTCATTTTGTATGCCAAATAGACTTGCTATATATGGATATAAAACCACCAACACAAATCCAACTATAAATAATATATTTTCAACTAACTTTCTTTTCTTCATTACAACTAACTAAATCGCTACAGGAATATTTTTAATTTGCTCATTCTTTTGATAATCTTCTATAATTAAGTCTTCTTTAACAAAATCATAAAAATGTTTTTTCTCAGGGTTTAGTGATACCTTAGGTGCAGGGAATTGAGGTCTGTTAATCATTTCGCGAACTATAGGTATATGTCTATCGTATATGTGGCAGTCTGAAATCATATGTACAAGTTCGCCAGGTATCATGTCGCATTCTCTTGCAAACATCATGAGTAAAAGCGCATATTGACATACATTCCAATTGTTGGCCACAAGTACATCACTTGATCGTTGATTTAATAATCCATTTAATATAAGTTTATCATCTTTGCCTTTTGTGACATTGAATGTCATTGAATAGGCGCAAGGATACAAATTCATTTCATGTAAGTCTTGATGCACATATATATTTGTCATAATTCTTCTTGAATATGGATTATTTTTCAAATCGAAAATAACTCTATCTACTTGGTCAAAGTCGCCTTCTTTATATTTGTGCTTAACGCTAAGTTGGTATCCGTATGCTTTACCAATAGTATGGTCGCTACCAGCCCATTCATCCCATATATGTGACCCCAAGTCTCTTATGTCGTTTGATTTCTTTTGCCAAATCCACAATATTTCGTCGAAGCAACTTTTGAGTCCAGTAGGACGAAGAGTAATTGCTGGAAATTCTTCTCTCAAATCATATCGGTTACAAACTCCAAACTTTTTAATTGTGTAGGCAGGAGTGCCATCTTCCCAGTGTGGTCTAACTTTTTCCCCTTTTGTGTCAGTACCATTGTCAAGAATGTCCTTACACATATTAATGAAAATAACATCTGCTTTACTCATATTGTTGCCCTCCGAAATTATATTACACAGAAAATATAAGGGCATTTAGCCCTTTGCGTGACAATATATTGTATCATACTTAGTAAAATAAAACAATTTGACAAATAGGGGATTAAGTGATACTATAATATTTGAACAATTATTCAAATGTAGGTAAAATATGGAAATTAATGAAAAAATATCAGAAATATTAAATAAGATGCCTAAAGATGAGATTATTTACGATTTGGCAGAACTCTATAAGGTGT
>OMRR01000119.1 GCA_900313535.1 uncultured Eubacteriales bacterium | reverse complement strand
AGGCTTAAATGAAGTCAATAATGTAGAGAAACTTGAGATAAGAAAAGAAGCAGAGCCTATAGTTATATTTGAGTTTGAAGATATAGATAAGGCGAGTGATGCTACTAAGAATGTCAAATACTATGACTATACAAGTGTCTTCTATAAAGATGAGAAGGGTAAAAAATATTATCTAGTACTTAGCCTTGAAGCAAATGCAGATAAGGAAAAGGTAGTAGAGTTCAATAAGGTATGTAACACTTTAGCTGAGTATGGCACAAGGATAAAAGGCAAGACTGGAATGAACCATGCTTACTATGAAGAGCATTATAAAATTATTATCAAAGAAGATGCAGTTTCAAAATTAAGCAAATTATAGGAGGAGATTATGACAGTAACAAAAGATATGATAATGGGAGATATTTTACAGACAGATAAGGCTGAGACTATCGCTGAGATATTGATGGCTGAGGGAATGCATTGTGTAGGTTGTCCATCTTCAATCATGGAATCACTTGAAGATGCGTGTGCAGTACATGGTATAGATGTAGATTCTGTACTTGCAAAAATCAATGCAGCAGTAGCATAATTTGAAAAAAATATTAAATGAACATATAAGGAGGAAATTAACATGGCACATAAGATAACAGATGCTTGTATAAAGTGTGGGGCTTGTGCAAATACTTGCCCAACAGGCTGTATAAAAGAGGGAGATGCAAAATACGAAGTAGATGCAGCAGAGTGCATAGATTGCGGATCATGTGAGGCAGATTGCCCTACAGGAGCTATAACAGCAGAATAATATTAGCACAATATGGCTATATAGAAAAAAATCGCTATTTTCTTTACATAGCGGTTTTTTTTTGATAAAATAACTAGGTTATGAAGAAAACGTTATTGAGAGAAGTAATCGAATGGATTCAGGTGATTGCTATCGCTTTTGTAGTGGCAATTTTTATTAATAATGTAATCATCACCAATTCGTTCATCCCTACACCTTCTATGGAAACAAATCTTCCAGTGGGAAGTAGACTCTTTGGTTTTAGACTTACATATAAGTTTACAAAACCAAAAAGAGGAGATGTAGTTATTTTTGATTATGGTTTTGAGTGCAAGAAATGTAAAGAGATGTATCAAAAAAATGATGATCAAAAATGTCCACGCTGTGGCACTGAGAGTAAAGGATCTAAGAAAGTTCATTTTATAAAAAGAGTTATAGGACTTCCTGGTGAACATGTAGAAGTGAAACAAGATTATAGCATAGATCAAGAATTATTTAGAGATACGAGACTTGCAGATGCAAATGCGAAGGTGCCTTGTGGTCATGTGTATATCAATGGTGATAGACTTGATGAAGATTATCTAAATGAACCAATGATAGTTGGAATGGTTGGACTTAGGTATGGAGTGCAGGATAGGTATATGAATTTTAGAGAAGTTGATGTAGTGGTGCCAGAAGATACTTATTTTTTACTCGGTGACAACAGAAATAATTCTGAAGACGCAAGATTTTGGCCAAATCAATTTATAAGTATGAAAGATATAGAAGCGAAGGCATATCTAATTTATTGGCCGTTCAATCGTTTCGGTATTATAAAAGGAGGAGAGTATGGGAAAGAAGAGTGAATACGCAAGTGATTATGAACATATCTTAAAGAGTGATAAAAATTGTTTTGATGCTGCAAATAAATTCTGCGAAGGATACAAACAATTTATGGATGCATCAAAGACAGAGAGAGAATGTGTAAATACTATAATAGAACTTGCTAAAAAATGTGGTTACAAAGAGTTTGATAAAAATGCAAAGTCATTAAATGCAGGCGATAAGTATTATGTAAATAATAGAAATAAAGCTGCAATATTAATTACTATAGGTAAGGAAAGCCTTGATAAGGGAGTAAACTTTATAATTTCTCATATAGATTCTCCAAGACTTGATTTGAAACCAAATCCTATGTATGAGAGTGACGATATAGCATATTTCAAAACTCATTACTATGGTGGTATAAGAAAATATCAATGGCCTACTGTACCACTTTCAATGCATGGTAGGATTTTTAAAGCGGATGGAAGTTTTGTAGACATTAACTTTGGTGAGAAAGATAGTGAGCCAAAGTTTGTAATCACAGATTTACTTCCACACCTTGCTGAAGAACAAAATAAGAGAACACTTCGTGAAGGTATAAAGGGCGAAGAGTTAAACATAGTTATTGGTAGCATCCCTATATCTACAGAAGATGATGAAGTTAAAAATGCTGTAAAAGAAAATGTACTTAAGATTTTATACGACACATACGGAATTAAAGAAAAGGATTTTGCTAGAGCAGAGATAGAGTTTGTACCTGCAAATAAGGCAGCAGACATTGGCTTTGATAGATCAATGGTAGCAGCCTATGGTCAAGATGATAAAGTTTGTGCATATCCTGCACTTATGGCAGAGATGGAAAACAGAAATCCAGAGAAGACAAGTGTAGCAGTGTTCACTGACAAGGAAGAGATAGGAAGTGAAGGCAATACTGGTATGGTGTCAGAATATCTATTTGCTACGATGGAAGATTTGGCTGACATAGTTGATATCAAAGTGAGAGATTGTTATAGAAATTCAATTTGCTTATCAAGCGATGTGAACTCTGCTTACGATCCTACATTTGCAGATGCATTTGAAAAGAGAAATGCATCTTATATCAATAGAGGAGTAGTGCTTACAAAATATACTGGTCATGCAGGAAAGTCAGGCTCAAATGACGCATCAGCAGAGACGATGGCAAAAATAATAAAACTTATGGACGATCAAAAAGTTGTATGGCAGATTGGTGAACTTGGAAAAGTTGACATAGGTGGTGGCGGCACTATAGCAAAATATGTGAGCCAACGAAATATAGATACTATAGATCTAGGAGTGCCTGTGCTTTCTATGCACTCACCATATGAGCTCACATCTAAACTTGATATATATCACACTTATTTAGCATATAAAGCATTTTTGATTAACAAAGGAGAAAAATAATGAACAAGAAATTAATTAGAGTATTATCAGTAATATTGATTGCAGGTCTTACAGCCTGCAAGAGTGGTAGCACTGCAAGTGAGACCTTACCACTTGGCGGTGTAGAGTATCCTGCTATATTTGTTAAATCAGGATATTATTATGATAAGGCATCGCTTTCAGATGCAGTACTTGCTGATATGTTATCAAAGATCACAACTGTAGAGAAACCAAAAGACATGGGTACAGTTGAGTTGCCAGAGTTTTCAAAGATTACTTTGACCAACAATAAAAAAGTTGAGATTGACAGCGCTATGATAGAAGCTGAACTTGAGAAGGAGAGAGATGGTGAGACAACTTATACTCCTATCAAGTTAAGAAGAGAAGCAAAACTTACTGATAAAGTAATAATTGATTTCAAAGGTTATGTCAATGGTGAAGACCTTGAAGGCGGAAGTGGTGAAGACTATGAGTTAGTACTTGGTTCAGGTCAATTCATACCAGGCTTTGAAGAACAAGTTGCAGGTCACAATGCAGGAAGAAAGTTTAATATAGATGTGACATTCCCACAAGAGTATGATCCATCACTTGCTGGAAAGCCAGCTAAGTTTGAGATAACTATCAAATCTATAGAAGAAGCTATCACTCCAAATGTAGATGAGGAGTTTGTTAAGAGACACACTAAAGAAAATTCAGTTACTGTGGATCAATATAAAGATGAGATTAAGAGAAGAATAGAAAAGAGAAATGTATTTTTAAATAATCAAAACTTGATTTATCAGTTGACTGAGTATTTATTTGAAAATACAAAGTTCAATCCAAGTGAGGAAGCACTTGCTTGGCAGTTCTCAATGATTATGGAACAATACAATAGACAAGCAGAGCAAAGTGGTACTAATTTTACAACTCTTGTCACAGCAAATGGTGCAAGTATTCAAGATGCCTATGAAGAGATAAAGAGTTCTGTGCCACAGGCAGTTCAGTCAACTATGCTTATGGACGAATTACAAAAGAAATATAAGATTACATTAAATGAAAATGATGTAAAGGCATGGTTTGAAATGTTGGCACAGGCTATGGGATATGACAATCAGATAACTTATGATGATTACAAACAATACATGGGTTATGACAACATAAAGACAGCAGTAGAGCAAGAAAAGACTTTACTTAAAGTTATAGAAAGTTGTAATGTTGTAGATGAGGAAGTGGAAGAATAGATGAAAGCACTTATTAAAAATGGTCTTGTTATAGATCCAGTTAATTCTGTAAAAGAAAAAAGAGATGTGCTTATAGAAAATGGGCTTGTAAAATCTGTGAGCAAGAGTATAAAGGAAGAGGCGAATTACGTAATTGATGCTAAAGGAATGATAGTCTCTCCTGGCTTTGTGGATTTGCATGCAAATTTCTGTGACCCTGGTGCTACTGATAGAGAGGATCTAAAGTCTGGTTCTCTATCTGCAGCTAAAGGTGGATTTACACACGTAGTGCTTGGTGTTGACAATAAACCTGCTCCATCAGAAAGTAATGTTATTGATTATATAGTTAAGTATGCAAATATTATGCCGATAAATATTTATGCTTCAAGTGCTATCACTGCAGATAGAGCAGGAATGGAACTTGCCGATATAAATTTCTTATATAGTCATGGTGCATTTGCATTTTATGATGGACTTAGAGCGATAGAAGATAAAAATTTGCTTATCAAAGCAATGAAGATTATAAAAGATAAAAATAAAGTTATTTCTTTATTTAGTGGTGTGGTAGATGAGAAATGTACTAAGGGAGTAATTGACGGAGCGATTGCTAAGAAATTGAAAATAAAAAATCCTACACCAGTTGATGCAGAGGCAGAGGACTTAAAAGAAAATTTAGAGCTTGCTAAACTTTGTGGTATAAGACTTGACCTTGCCTATGTCACATCAAGTAAATCATTAGAACTTGTAGAGAATGCAAAAAATGAAAAGCAGGATGTATTTGCAGAAGTGCCAGCACTTAATCTCATATTAAATGAGAAGGCGTTAAGTACTTCTGGGACTCTCGCTAAAGTAGTGCCAGCACTTAGAACTGAAAATGAGAGAGTGGAACTTTGCAATGCATTGAAGAAAGGTGTCATAGATATAATATCAAGTAACCATGTACCGGTAGAAGCAGAAGATAAGGATGTAAAATTTAAAGATGCGGTATCTGGTGCTATAGGACTTGAGACAGTGCTTGGAATCTGTGGTATGAAACTTGTAAATGATGGATACCTTGGTTGGAAAGAAGTTATAGAAAAGATAAGTGTAAACCCTGCGAAACTTTATTCACTTGACAGTGATGGAGTTGGAAGTATCACTGAGGGTAAGAAAGCAAACATAACTATATTTGCACCTGATGAGAAATGGAAATTTGAAGAAGAGACTATAGTTTCAAAATCTCATAACTCACCTTTGATCGGTGCAGAACTTATGGGAAAAGTTAAATATACAATTTGCAATGGCAGGCTCGTGTATAGAGCAGTGGAATTAAAAAAGGATGAGGATACGCAGGAGTAGAAAAAAATCAATATTGCCAAGAATTTTTTGGTTGATTGTCATTTGTGCTATAGTGGCATTTAGTTTTAAGTTGTATCAAAAATATTCATTTACAAATGAGAGAGCAGACCTTGCAGCTTATCTCGGCGTGACTGGTGATGATGTGGCTATATATATAAATGATGAATTGCAAGATGCAAATGCGACTGATGAGAAGAATAAGGCACTAAAGAGTAATGATACAGTTTATCTTCCATTGTCATTTATCAAAGCACATATTAACAATAGATTTTATCATGCGAAAGATATAAAGAAGATACTTTATTGTATACCTGATGAAGTTAGAGTGGCTGGAGATACTGACATACATCAGATTGGAAATGCTCCATATGTGATATTTAAAGATGAACCATATTTACTTGTTGACTACGTGAAAGATTATACCAATATAAGATATGACTCTTATCTTGATGAAGAGAGTAAGAGAGTGTACATTTACACTGATTGGGATAAAGAGACTAGAGCATTCCTTAAAGGTAAGGAGGCAGTAAGAGTACAGGGTGGAAATAAAAGCCCAGTCATCACTGATTTGAAAAAAGGCGAAGAGATAAAAATACTTGAGAGAATGACTAAGTGGATAAAAGTTAAAACAGCTGATGGGTATATTGGTTATATAAGAAAGTCAAAGATCAATAAAGAGACTGAAAAGATACCAGTTAGCAATTATATAGAAGTAGTTAGACAGCAAAATAAATTGGGTGTGAAACCATGCATAGGTTTCCATCAAGTATTTTCAAATTACAGTTCTTCAAGGCTTCCAGAATTATTGAAGAATGCAAAGAAGATGAATGTTATAGCACCTACCTGGTTTGCTATAAAAAATAATGATGGCGATATAAGGTCTATAGCAAATGATGAGTATTCACTTTATTGTCATGCGAAGAAATTGTCTGTGTGGGCTACATTAAATAATTTTGATATAGACAATGTAGATGAGAAGGCAATATTTTCAAGCACTATGACAAGAAGAAAAATGATAGACAAGATACTTAGAGAGGTGCAGGTAAATAATCTTGATGGCATCAATCTTGATATAGAGCAGGTGAGTAAGGATGCAGGAGAGGACTTTACTGAATTTGTGAGAGAACTATCTATAGAACTCACTAAGATTGGTTGTATATTAAGTATAGATACCTATGTGCCTTATGCATTTAATAGTCAATACGAATTAAAAGAGTACAATGATTTCTGTGATTATATAATCATAATGTGTTATGATGAGCACTACAATGGAAGCAGTGAGGCAGGCTCAGTGTCTTCTATCAATTATGTGAGAGATGGTATAAATCTTACACTTGAAAAAGTTGACAAAGAAAAATTGATTATTGGTTTACCATTCTATACAAGAATCTGGACTACCACACCTGAAGGGAAGGTGTCATCTGCAGCTGATGCATCACTCACTATAGAAAATAGAGCGATAGCACAGGGATTAAAGTTTGTATTTGATGAGGAGACTTGCCAAAATTATGGCACGAAGACTACTCAGGATGGAGACTTGGTTGAGTGCTGGCTTGAAGATGCATTGAGTCTCGCATATAAAATGAATGAAATCAAGAAGGCTGATGTGGCGGGGACAGCTGCGTGGAAGTTGACGCAAGAGCGAGACAACTTCTTCGAACTAATTAATATGAATGAATAGTTAATATATTTATTAAATTATTCGCCGCAGCATTGACATCGAAAATGCCGGTGGGTAACCCTAACTCGTAGGGGCGAGCATTGCGAGCCCGCATGTATATATGGATACTATAGTAGAAAAATTAAAATGTGGTAGTGTTGTCGCCGTGAAAACCGACACAGTATAT
Organism: uncultured Eubacteriales bacterium; assembly: GCA_900313535.1. Taxonomy (GTDB): domain Bacteria; phylum Bacillota; class Clostridia; order Lachnospirales; family Lachnospiraceae; genus UBA3633. The sequence continues at coordinate 2,161 of OMRR01000119.1, read as the reverse complement.
GGATTGGTTTGCAATGCATTTGACAAGGTTGCCACTGCGAAAATATATACTATAAAGAATCGCGAGGTCAAGAAACCTTTATCAATATTTGTAAAAAGTATTGATGAGGTTAAAAAGTATGTTGACGAAAGCAACTTAAATGATAAAGTTTTAGATATAATGAAAAAGTATTGGCCTGGTGCTCTTACTATAATATTTAAAAAGAAAGGCGATACATTTGACCATATAACTTGTGGCAAAGATGGTATAGGTATACGAATACCAAATGATGATACTTTATTACATATATTAAATGAGATTGATTTTCCGCTTGCTGAGACCTCTTGCAATATTTCTGGCGAGAAGGAATATAGAAATGCAAATGAGATAAGAGAGAAACTCGGCGACAAGATTGATCTGATACTTGATGGTGGAGAGGTAACTAACAACACACCATCGACAGTTATATCAGTAGAGAATAATGATATTAAAATCATTAGAAAGGGAGACATCGTTATAGATGAGTGATACCAAAGTTAAAAGAAATGTCAAAGTTGAGATTATAAGACTCATTGCCTGTATGGCGGTCATATGGTATCACGTGAGGGAGTTACCTTGGAAAACCAATGGTGAACTTAGCGAGACAGCAGTATTTTTTGAATCGCTTTGCACTATCTGTGTCATGACATTTTTCCTCATCACTGGATTTTTTATCTACAATAAAAAGGGAAATATATTTAGCGACTGGCTTTCACTAATTAAAAAGTTTCTGACGCAGGTGTTTGTACCGTTTTTGTTTGTAGTAATCTTTACTATAATATTTCACGACTTTTTGATTTCAAAAGATACATTTATTGGATGTATACAGAAGTTTTCTATAGTTAATATATTTACGTCATTGTATGATATGCTTAGGTATTTTACAGTGATATATTTACCGGGGACGGCTGCACATCTATGGTATGTGTTTTCATACGCGATAATAATTATAGCCTACCCAATCACAAGATTTGTACTTACGAAACTCCCAAAGTATGTGGGATACATCGTACTGGTGATACTAACAATCTGCATGATTGTAAATGATTATTATTTATTTTTTGGCAACCCTACATATAATTTAATCTTTAAAATAATTCATAAGCCAATATACTACAGCGCCTGGGGGCATGTGCTATATAATGATATATTAAAAAAATATGTGGATGGTGCGAGTCTTCGTATGGGCGAGCTACGCGAGCCCGTGATTATAAATATACCTATGTTCATAACTGCACTTGTAATTTATGTCATCACTTTCATCGCCCTCTTCCTTACCCAAGTCAACTACTACCTCACGTTAAACGGCGAGTATGTCTACACTTCATGGTTAAGTCTTTACTCACTTGTGCTCACTTCAGCCTTTGTCGTGATGGCTTATAATATAAACTTTGAAAAGTTTTTAAATGAGAAGATAAATAATATTATATATTTCATATCTAATAGAACTTTGTATATATATTTGATACACTACTTGATAATTACGAAGCTTATGCCTGTGGGGTTCCAAAATATATTTACAAACAATAGGCCGAATATTTTTTACCACTTGGCATATTACGTGCTCTATAGTCTTTTCATATTCATTGTTACATTTGCAACTGTACTATTAATCGAAGGCATTAAAGAATACATTAGTAAACTACTATTTCATAAGAGATAATTACTATACCGCCGCAGCATTGCCAACGAAAATGCCGGTGAGTAACCCATACATAGAACCGAAGCATTTTCTTATGCCAATGCTGCGGCGTAATAGCAATAGCTATGAAACAGTATTAATATTGCGCTCGTATAACTCGCGTGTACGATTTTGTAGGGTCGAACTTTAGGAGCCCACGTATGGGCGAGCTATGCGAGCCCTAAGTAAGTAGAGTTATGAAATTAAAATCAATAAAAATTTTAATATTAATAATTATTGCAATGATAAGTTTATGTACCATATCTTTTGCTGCCAAAAAGAATGATAAAGAAAAAGAAACCGAGAAGAAGGAAGAAGCCCATGAGTTTTATTCAAAGTTCGTAGAATCTGAAAATACAAACGAAGGTGTAAAGGTTACTATAGTCAAGTCTGATAAGTATGGCGATTTCCAAGATGAGTATGTCTCAGTTGATGTAAAAGTAGAGAATCTAAACAGATATT
>OMRR01000072.1 GCA_900313535.1 uncultured Eubacteriales bacterium | reverse complement strand
CCTTGTCATTATTTACATCAATATATCTAAGAAAATACCAAGACGAACCAGCCCACTGAGGCATAGTATTTGTCTCTCTCTTAGCATCTGCACCGCATTTTGGACATTTGCAATTTACCCAATCAGTGATATTTACAAGTGGAGACTCACCAGTACCAGATGGCTCATATGATTTTACATCAGGAAGTCTAAGTGGTAACTCTTCAACTGGCACTGCTACATTTCCACAATGTGGACAATGAACTATAGGTATAGGCTCACCCCAATATCTTTGTCTTGAAAATACCCAGTCACGAATTTTATAATTTACAGTCTTCTTTCCAATGCCTTTCTTTTCCAATTCATCTGGCGCATTCTTTTTTAACTCACTTGAAATTCTTCCGTCCCACTCACCAGAATTGATCACTACACCATCTGTAGATACAAATGCTTCATCCATACCATTGTCAAATTTATGCACATCATCCTTTGGTGCTATTACAGGAACTATATCAAGACCAAACTTTTTTGCAAATGCAAAATCTCTCTCATCATGAGCAGGAACACACATGATAGCTCCAGTACCATAGTCATTTAAAACATAATCAGATATCCATATAGGAATTTTTTTATTATTAAGTGGATTAATAGCATAAGAACCAGTAAATACACCTGTCTTATCTTTGTCAGACACAGACATTCTATCCACATTTGTTTTCATACTTGCAGTCTTAATATACTCTTCGACTTCGTTTTTCTTCTGAGCTGTAGCAAGTTTCTTTGACATCTCATGCTCTGGAGCAAGTACCATAAATGTAGCACCATAGAGTGTGTCTGGACGAGTTGTGTATACAGTGATGACATCATTTGTATTTTCAACTTTAAAGTTTACCTCTGCGCCATATGACTTACCAATCCACTCAGTCTGCATCTTCTTAACTTTTTCAGGCCAGTCAAGTTGGTCAAGATCCTTTAAAAGTCTTTCTGCATATTCAGTAATCTTAAGCATCCATTGACGAAGATTCTTTTTTGTGACAGGTGTATGACATCTCTCACAACATCCATCAACTACATCTTCATTAGAAAGTCCAGTCTTACAACTTGGACACCAATTTATAGGAAACTCTTTTTCATATGCAAGACCATGCTCAAATAATTTTACAAATATCCATTGAGTCCATTTATAATAATTTGGATCGGTGGTCTTTAACTCCATATCCCAATCATATATAGCAGCAATTTGTTTTAACTGCCTCTCAAAGTTTTTTATATTTTCATCAGTAGAAATTGATGGGTGCACATGCATCTTAAGAGCATAGTTTTCAGCCGGAAGCCCAAATGCATCAAAACCCATAGGGTGAATGACATACTTCCCTTTCAAAAGTTGATACCTTGCCCAAGCATCAGAGATTACATAACCTCTCCAATGACCTACGTGAAGGCCAGCTCCTGATGGATATGGAAACATATCAAGGCAATAATACTTTTCCTTCTTTTCATCTTTTGGGTTTATAGGATTTTTCTCCCAATATTCTCCCCATTTTTTCTCAATTTCTTTAAAATTATAAGCCATATTCTTTCCTTTACACACTAAAACAACAGGTCCAGTCAGGCATCTAATGCCACTTTGGAACCCATAGTTCATATTTGTTACTTATTATAAATAATTTTAGTGATATAGTCAATATGCAAATAAAAAGGGCGGGGAAAATTTTTTCTCCGACATAATCGTTCCTAAAAATAGTTAGTCTCCGTCCACTTATTTTTTTTAGTTTTACTCTTTAGAAGTATAATCAATAATCATTGGTGAATTCAATGTAACATAATCTGTACTACTCTGGCTCCATAAGATCTTAGCACATATTGGTTTTCCTTTCTCAAGTCCTTCTACTTTTATTTTAGTATCCTTTCCACTATCTAAGTATCTTAAATAATCATTTGTACTTATGATTGTCTCACTTCCACCAGACACCTTCTTAAATCCTGCAGCTTCCATATCTGATAAAATTCCGTTTTCATATATAGGCCTAGCATTATTAATAAGTATATATGGAGCATCTCCTGTATAAGTTACATTAACTGTAATCTCAGCCTTACCATCATCTTGAGGTGTTAAAAGATATAATCCTTCACCCATTCCTATCCACAAATCTTCATTATTAATCCCTTTATTCTTAAACACTTGACCAACATGAGTAGATTTTACTAATGATGTATTCCACCAGTTTTGAAAATTAATTGTAGTAGTTGTAGCATTATAACCTTCATTTATGATTGAAAATGGTGAAACAGCAAGCGCATATGGCCCTCTATCTGACATGCCTACATTTCTATCAAATGTTCTCATTTGACCAGTCAGAGGAAACATAGATGCACTTTGAGTTCCAACTGCACCATAACCAATATACTCATCACTTACTGAATACTTTATAGCACCATCATATAATACATGAACCCAATCATCATTTGTTGACGGTACAACATCTATTTTGTTTGTTTCTTTAATAGTGGCTTGAGAACTACCTAAAATTCCAAACCATCCACTATACCATAATGAATTGTTAAGTATTCCCTGTGTGGCGCTACTTTTTTGGATTTTCATTGCCGCACCAGCAGTTGAATAAGCATTTACACCTGTGATTCCGTTAACAGTAGGTGCCTGGGTATTATCAGATTGCCAAGACCAATCTCCTATTTGTATAGTATTATACTTATAATTCGCGGTATTATATTTTTGCGGACTCCAGCTTGATGATAAAGATCCATTAGCACATACTGCATAACCATGACTTGCATGAGCGGTACTCATGTTAGTAGAGTCAGCGCCTAAACCAGTATCAGACAATGCCCATACAAGATAATTGCATGTTGTTTCAATTTTCTTATATCCACCTGTAACTTCCCAAGCACCTTTAACATCATCATATTCCAAATTATACCATTGTTTTGGTTGATAAGTGTTATTGTATGCTGTTATCCAATTCGTTGCATAACCACTATAATATCCAAACATACATCTCCACTTCTGTGTAGGTCTCCAATCAGAACGAATCTTTGTACTTGATTTATCGTTTAGATTCATATATATCTTAAGAGGAGTACTAAGTACTCCCATATCTTCTGTATATCTGGTTGTCTTTCCAACTTTAATGCCAGCAAGATAAGATGATATAGCACCATCTATTTTACTATCTATTGAAGTATTAAATTGATCAATTTGACTTTGAAAACTGTTTTTTAAACTATCAAATTCAGCTTTTGTAATAAAAGCAGAACCATCATTATCACTAACAACAGCTGCAAATGTGTAAACGTTGAATATTACAACAAACACTACGCACATAACAATTTTCATTTTCTTAATCATATGTACCACCTTATACTATAAACCTTCTGGACTTAATGATATTTCTACCGCCTCTTTAAGTCTAACTCTTGCAGTGCTTGTTTCGTCCCATAATATCTTCATAACGAGAGGTTTATTTTTCGCACAATCCAATACTTTTATAGTGTTTTTACCATTAGATAAAACTCTTGCATAATCTTTTGTAGCAGTAGTAACTTCTGTGCCACCTTCTAATTTTTTAAACCCAGCAGCCTTCATATCTGTTGGCAATGCAGTCTCATTAATTCCCCTTGTATTAACAATTATATATGGCTTGCTACTTCCAAGTGCTGATGAATCAATATTAATCTTAAGAGTTATATCGCCTTCTTGATCTGGTGTGCAAAGATATAAGCCATCAGAAATACCAAGATTTAAGTCGGCACCACCTGCCCCCTTGCCTGTATACTTTTGTGATACATGTGATGCCTTTATCAATGAAGTATTCTCAAAATTACTAAAATCAATAGTTGTTGTTTTAGTATTCCATCCTTCTTTAACGATTGTGAAATATGG
>OMRR01000179.1 GCA_900313535.1 uncultured Eubacteriales bacterium | reverse complement strand
TAGTAAATATAATAATTATGGCAAATTCGCCATATTTATGATATAATTACTACATTAGAAGAAGGCACTAAGTGTCTAGTTTTTGTGTGGAAAGGTTAAAAATGGAAGGCAAAAAACTAATAAGTATTGTTCTCCCTTGTTACAACGAAGAGGGCAATGTAGAAAAAATTTCAGAGGCAGTAATCAATTTATTTAAAAACGAACTCATAAATTATGATTATGAGATAGTTTTCATTGACAATGATTCAAAAGATAGGACAAGAGAATTGATTAGAAATATTTGTAAAAAAGATAAAAAAGTAAAAGCAATTTTCAATGTGAAAAATTTTGGACAATTCAATTCGCCTTATTATGGGTTATTAAACACAAGTGGTGATGCGGTGGTATCTATGGCATCAGACTTTCAAGACCCAGTAGAATTGATACCACAATTTGTAAAAGCATGGGAAGAGGGATATAAGATTGCTATAGGAGTAAGGAAGACATCTACTGATAACTTTATTTTGAGAACATTAAAAAAAATATATTATAACATGATTAAGAAGTTTTCAAATGTGGATCAAATAAAAATGTTTACTGGCTTTGGTTTATATGACAAAGATTTTATAGAGGTGCTTAGAAAACTTGACGACCCAACGCCTTTTTTTAGAGGAATTGTTGCAGAACTCGGTTATAAGAGAAAGGAGATACCTTTTGAGCAAGGGAAGAGAGAACGCGGCAAGAGCTCAAATAATTTCTATAGTCTTTATGATGCGGCAATGTTGTCTTTTACAAGTTATACTAAAATTGGTTTAAGACTTGCTACATTTGGCGGAGCTATAGCATTTACCATATCACTTATTATAGCAATAATATATTTAGTGATGAAATTGATATGGTGGGATAGATTTCAAGCTGGTATGATACCAATGCTTTTAGGTATGTTATTTCTTGGTTCTGTGCAGATACTATTTATTGGAATAATAGGTGAGTATGTACTTGCAATTAATCAAAGAACAATGAAGAGACCACTTGTGGTTGAAGAGGAAAGGATAAACTTTTAATTGGATTATAAGATAGATATAAAGAGAATAGCTGATGGTAATATTCATGTACAAGGTTGGGTGTTGCCAAAAGATCCAAGTAGTGAAGTTACTTTTGAGGTTTTGGATAAAAATAAAAATCATATTGATTTTCATATTGTAAGATTGAAAAGAGATGATGTGGCAGAGATACATTTAGAAGATTACAAAGGAAATCGTGATTTTGGTTTTGATATAGAGTTTCCATATGTAGAAAATGATGACGATACATATTGTTTAATAATAAAGACTGAAAATCAAGTTATAACTGAAAAATTAAGCAAAAGAATTATTGATGGTTTTAATACAGCAAGTAGAAAGAAAAAAGAGTTAATAATAGCCTATTTCAATAAAAATACATTTAAAAGAGCATTTGATTTTTTAGTAAAAGAGGGACCTAAGGAATTTTTAAAAAAGACTAAAAGAAAACTATCTGGCTTAACTGTAGATTATGATTATTCAGAGTGGTATGAATTAACAAAGCCTACTGATGATGAGATAGAGTCTCAAAGGTTAATAAACGGTAAACAAGAAATTAAATTTTCAATTGTAATTCCAATATATGATACAAGCGAAGAATTTTTGAAACTACTATTTGATTCAATAATTAATCAAACTTATACGAATTTTGAAGTGTGCGTAGCAGATGCTACTGATTATAAAACATGTAAAAATAGTCCGAAGAACTTTTTTGAAAGATTATTTACTAAAGATGCAAATTTAAAACAAATAATCAAAGTTAAGTACTTGGATGAAAATAAGAGCATAGCTGATAATACTAATGAGGCTATAAAGATGGCAGAAGGTGACTTTATAGTGCTTTGTGACCATGATGATGCACTTACTCTTGATGCTTTATATGAGGTTGCAAGTGTAATTAATGATAAACCTAATTTGGAGTTAATATACTCTGATGAGGATAAAGTAGACACTAAGGATTCATCATATTTTGAGCCAGCTTTTAAGCCAGATTTTAATCTAGACATGTTGCTTTCTGTAAACTATTTTTGCCATCTAACTACTATCAAGAAGACTTTATTGGATGAGCTTTATAAAAAAGATGGTGTATATGAAAGAGCAGAGTATAATGGCGCACAGGATTATGATTTGTTTTTGCGACTTGTCAATTTAATTACAAATAGAACATATAATAATGGCACATATGATGTAAGTACTATCTACCATATGCCAAAAGTACTTTATCATTGGAGATGCCATAAAAAATCTACAGCTAAGAATACAGACAGCAAAATATATGCATTTACTAATGGAGAAAAAGCAATAATAGATTTTTATAAGAATACTAAAATTAATTTT
>OMRR01000004.1 GCA_900313535.1 uncultured Eubacteriales bacterium | reverse complement strand
TTCGAGTTAAGGTGCCCGCTGGAACCTCTAAAGTTCGCACTTTTGAAAAACAAAGTTTTTCAAATGCTCACTTTTTAGAGGTTCCCTTAAAATATAATAACACAAAATAAATAAAAATACTATATATTTTTTCTAGGTGATATGATCCACTCTCATAAATTCCAAAAATAAATTTTATTGAAAGCAAAAGAAAAATATTATATGTGATATAAAATATAAAAGCAGGAGAGTGAAATGAAAAAAACATTAGCTATATTATTAGTCGTAACCTTATCAATTGGAACTATTGCTTGCTCTAATTCTGCAAGTACAGAAACAATAAAAACTGCAAAAACTAGCACAGAAACCACTGTAAAAACAGGTTCTGAGACGAAAGAATCTTCAGCAAATATTGCAAATGAATTAAGCAAAAAAATTGAGGCCCTTTGCCAAAAAGACATATTTAACACGATTCTTGAAGGCAAGTCAGTAAGCGAAGCTTTAAGAGAATCATTTAGCAATATCTCTAAAGAAGAGTTAGATCTTGCGATAAAAAATTACCCTCAATTATCATTTGATGTATCAAACTTCGCAAACGACGAAAGCACATACAATTGGTTAGCAAATGCCTTAAAGACAGTATTAAAAGATGCCATAGATAAAAAGCAAATCACACAGGAACAAATTAACGATGTAAAAGGCTATCTTACTTTAATGGGAATAAAACTACCAAATATAACAATTGAACCTGGCTTATCAGATAAAGATATTAACGACCTTTGTTTGACAGCTGTTCAAATTGCTGACAAATTCTCAGACCCAACTATATTAAAGCTTATAGGCATTGATTTAGAAAAGCCTGATGCATTAGAAAATCTTAAGAACTCTTTGACAGAGATAATAATAAAATAATTTCAAAAATAAAATCAAAAACTGGACCTAGATTGGTCCAGTTTTTAAATGCGATATTTCTTTAATTCAGCTTTATTTTTATCACTAACTCTATAGCTTTCCACTGCTTTTTGTATTGCTTTATTGTGAGTCCAAATGTTTAACGCCTTATTCTTTATATATGGAAAAGTCTCTTTATATTTCTTAGAAAGAGCTGTGGCAAAAAACCACGCTCGCATCATTTCAACATAATATTTATCTGGGTCTATTTCAACACTAATTTTTTCTTGTAAAGGCTTAGTTTTTGTATAAACCTTAGAAACCCCAAATTTGACATCCGATACCATATTTAAATACTTTTTATCAAAATCCTCATCCAAAAAATGCTGCATAAGCATACCTATGGCAAATCTCACGATAAAGGCTTTTTTTGACTTAATCCACTTATTAATATATTTTAATAACTTCTCCTTATGCTTTTTAAAAACTTTTGGCGACAACTGGTCACAAGTGGCCCAATTATCAACATAAGGCAAAAACTCATCAACCCTTTTTATACAAATATCAAAATCCTTAATTTCTGACAAAATAAATGCATGCAACTGATTTTCATCAAAATATTTATGCGGTAATTCATTCAAAAATTTCTCAACATCTCCATTCAAAGCCATACCTTTAGTTTTTGTTAAAACATTTTTTGAGACATTAATTTGTGAACCTAATAAAAGCTCTTTTGCAAACTTTTTAAGCTCAGGAGTTCTCGTGCCAATAATAGTCTTTTTGTCAACAGTAGGTATCAATTTAACTTGAAACTCTGCATACTTTTTATCCTGCATTTTTTTAAGATTATCTAATATTTTACTCATTTTCCCTCTACCTTAATCTAATAAAAATTCATCTAACAACTTCTTAAATCATTATAACATATTTTACTAAAAATAATTATATGGAATGTAATTCTTTTTAAAGGCACACTACAAACTTTATTAAAAATATGGTACAATAAGCAGGATACACTAATATAATTAAAGGGGTCACATATGACTAAAACAGAATTATTAAATATTGTAAAATTTGACCAAAATGGTTTAGTTCCTGTAATAGCACAGGATTACCATTCTAAGCATATAAGGATGCTTGCTTATATGAATAAGGAAGCATTGGAAAAAACACTTGATACTGGAAATGTATATTATTTTTCAAGGGAAAGACAAAAACTATGGCTCAAAGGAGAAGAGAGCGGACATTTTCAATATCTCAAAGGATTGAGTGTTGACTGCGATGGAGACACTTTACTTATTCAGATAGAACAAGTTGGAGGTATAAGTTGTCATACTGGAAATGCCACTTGTTTCTATAGAAATGTAGATGTTGTAAAAGGGCAGGCTGACAAAAATAATGAAAAAGCCAAAAATAAAAATGCTAGCGCCAATGCAAATACTGATGATTCATCTTTTTTAACAAAACTTGAAACAACAATAAAAGATAGAAAAATAAATCCAAAAGAAGGTTCATATACAAATTACCTCTTTAGAGAAGGTCTTGATAAGATATTAAAAAAAGTCGGAGAAGAGGCAACCGAAACAATTATTGCCGCTAAGACAAAAAAAGAAGATACTGTCTATGAAGTCGCTGACCTTGTGTATCATCTTACAGTTCTTCTTGCTGAATTAAATATTTCTTGGGATGAAATAAAATCTGAATTAGAAAAACGAGAGTAAAAAAGACTTATTAATTAAAGACTTTTTCCTTTAGTTTTTTACCTGTCTCTGTAGCTGCAAGCCCACCCATGGCTGTCTCTTTTAATCTATCATCCATCACATCGCCAACTTGTTTCATGGCTAAAATAACCTCATCAACAGGTATTATACTTTTTATTCCTGCAAGTGCCATATCTGCAGCAAGCATAGCATTTATAACTCCACTTGCATTTCTTTTTATGCAAGGACATTCCACAAGTCCAGCAACCGGGTCACATACTAGCCCCTCAATATTCTTTAAACTTATAGCAATAGCATTTTCTATCTGATCATAATCACCATCTAGCATCTCAACTATAGCCGCTGCGGCCATCCCTTGCGCCACCCCACATTCTGCCTGGCATCCACCAGAAGCACCAGCAATATTCATCACATTTGAAATAACCATCCCTATAGCAGATGCAGTAAATAAACTATCTATTACTTTCTCTTCATTAATATTATAAATATTCTTTATACTAACTATCGCGGCAGGAAGTATTCCACAACTACCAGCTGTGGGTGCAGCAACTATTTTTCCCATACTTGCATTTAGTTCAGAAACCGCAAGTGCCATAGCTACTGCACTACCTATCTTATTTCCAAAAATGCTTTTGCCTTCATTTACATACTTATTGTATATCTTTGCCCCACCCTCTTGCTCTATTTTCAAATTACACTTTTCTTTAAGTCCCATATCTATAGAATTACACATAACTTGATAAGCATCTTTCATTTTATTATATATTGTCATTACCGAAACATCATTATATTCTTTAATATCTTTAACTTGCTCATTTTTTACAAGTTCTGATATTTTAACCTTATTTTTCTTTGCTTCATCTATTATTTCTCTTATTGATAAATATTTCATATTGCTCTCCTACTTTAATGAATGTAATAATGTGACATAGTTGACATTTTCAACCATTGTCATTTCTTCACACAATTTTTCATCTATCTTATCATCAACCTCTATAACTGCTATCGCATTTCCTGACTTTTCCTCTCTATGAAGAGATAAACCATTAATATTTATCTTCCATTCATATAATATTTTAGATATATTGTAAATCATTCCTGGCATATCTACATGACCTACAACTAGCACATCAAAAAGGCCATTAATCTTTACTTTAGCATCATTTATCTTAGTGATAAGAATGTTGCCCCCACCAATTGATGCACCTTGTATAGTCACTTTTTCACCATTTGACCTAGTCATGATAATCTCTGTAGTATTGGCGTGAGTATTTTCTATATCTTCTTCAACAATAGAAAAACTTCTACCCTCTTTCTTTGCTATCTCTATACTATCCCTTATTCTCTCGTCATCCTCATTAAATCCAAGAAGTCCGGCAATAATTGCCTTATCTGTCCCATGCCCTTTATAGGTTTTCTTAAAAGAACCACTTAATTTTATAACTGCATTCATTGGCTCTTCAGAAAGTATTCCCCTTGCATATTTACCTATTCTGCAAGCTCCTGCGGTATGACTACTGCTTGGCCCTACCATTATCGGTCCTATTATATCAAATGCATCCATGTTAATTTCTCCAATATATTGTATTTTATCAATCTTTAAAACTGCCAATTTTTATTATAGTATGTATAATATCTTTTTTCAATGATTACATTTTAAATGTTACCATAATAAAAAATATGTTATAATATAGGAGCCAATAAGGTAAAACTTCAAAATATAAAAGAGGCAAAATATGTTAAAAGCAAATTATCACACTCATACAGAACTTTGCGGTCATGCAGTAGGAAATGTAAAAGACTATGTAGATATGGCTATAAAACTTGGTTTTAAGGAAATAGGTATATCTGACCATGCCCATACTCCTATATCTTTTATGTCAGCATTTGACTATGAAAGAAATGTGCTTGGACAAATAATGACCGATGAGGAATTTGAAAATGTTTATGTTCCCCAAGTAATAGAAGCCAAAAAGCATAATGATATTAAAGTTTTTTTGGGACTTGAAACTGAATATTTACCTGAATATCACGATTATTTTGAAAATTTAAGAAAAAAGGTTGATTATTTAGTTTTGGGAATGCATTTTTTTAATCACAACAATAAAACCTATTCGACTTATGATGATATAGATAGCAATTCTCTAAAAATATATACTGATATAGCAATTAAGGCTATGTCAACTGGCCTTTATAGTATTTTTGCTCATCCTGATTTATTTATGTATAGTTATCATTCAATAAAAGGCGATAGGGTTTTTGATGAAACTTGTATAGAATGCTCAAAAAAAATTATAGATGCTGCTATAAAATATGATATGTACCTTGAAATAAACGCAAATGGTATACAAAATACCTTCCGTGATTTTCCAGAATATAAAAACTATTTATATCCAAGAGAAGAATTTTGGGAACTTGTAAGTGGTAGTAACGCAAAAGTAGTTATTGGAGCAGATGCTCATAAACCAGAAGCTCTCGGAAATGATATAGTCGAAAAAGCTATTAGCTTTTCAAAAAAATTCAAATTAAACTTATGTGATTTTGTGAAATTAAAAAATATTTAACAAATATAATTAATTTTATGATACAATTGACAAAATATTTATTTTGCGGAGGATTAAAATGAAAAAGTTTTTACTATTTATTTCTTTCTTACTAATAGTTTTTGCTACTTCTTGTAGCAATAACAAAAAACAAAGTTTATGCATTTACAATTTTGGCGATTATATTTCTGACGAAACTATTGCTTTATTTGAAAAAGAAAATGATTGCAAAATTATTCAAGATGTATTTGAATCAAATGAAGAAGCTCAACCAGTTATAGAAAATGGCTCAAAATATGATGTTGTTTGCCTTTCAGAATATATGATAGAGCGTCTAAAAAATAAAAATTATTTTGAAGAACTTGATAAATCAAAATTTCAATACTATTCAAATATAGATAAAGAAGTGTTAAAGATAATGGAAGCCTGTGACCCAGGAAACAAATACGCAGTACCATATTTTAGAGGTGATGAGGGAATCGTATATAACAAAACTGAACTTGATAAAAGAGGTTTACCTATACCAAGAAAATGGTCTGACCTTTGGAACGACGCATATAAGGGCGAGCTATTAATGCAAAGCTCAATCCGCGATTTATATACTGTTGCCCAATGTGCAAATGGTTACTCAATGAATTCACGAGAAAAAGATGAGATAGAAAAGTGTACTGAAGATTTGATTCGTCAAAAGCCTTTAGTTCAAGCTTACCTTACCGATCAAATCAAAGATAAGATATTACACGGCGAAGCAATCATTGCTCCTATATTAAGTGGTGATATACAGTACATTTATGAAAATGGTGGCAAGGATGAATATTGGTATATAGTACCAGAAGGATTAAAGGGAATTTTCGTTGACTGCTGGTGCATTCTTAAAAGTAGTACCAATAAAGATTTGGGATATAAATTTATTGACTTTTTATGTAGAGAAGATATAGCAAAAATAAATGCAGAATATATAGGTTATGAATCTGTAAATGTTACTACCCCAGATGAAGATTTCTTATTAATGAAAATTAATGGTACCTATGCAGACTATAGCAACGGTGTAGAATTAGAAAGAGATATTGGTGATGCTATAGAATATTATGTAAAAGGATATAATGAATTAATTTCATACTAAGGAGAAAATATGAAGAACTGTTTAGTTGTTATTGATATGCAAAATGATTTTATCTCAGGCTCTTTAGGAAGCGAAGAGGCAAAAAAGATAGTTCCAAATGTCAAGGCACGTATAGAAAAAGCAATTAAAGAAAACGAGGATATATTTTTTACTAAAGATACTCACTATGATGATTACCTTGATACTATGGAAGGAAAACATCTTCCTGTAAAACATTGTATTGACAAAACTTTTGGCCATGATATTTGTGATGAGTTAAAAGCTTTTGAAAAAAATGCTAAAAACATTTTTATTAAAAATACTTTTGGTTATAAAGATTTACCAAAATTTTTAGAAGACTATGACAATATAACATTTTTAGGTCTTTGTACAGACATCTGTGTTGTAAGTAATGTAATGTTGATAAAAGCTTTTTATCCAGAAAAAAACATTTTTGTAGAAAAAGATTGCTGTGCTGGCACAAGCATTGAGAATCACAACTCTGCACTTTCTGTTATGAAATCTTGCCACATAGAAATTAAATAATTATACATTGGGTTATATTTTGTACAATATAAAACCTACTTTTTTCTATCTTTTTTTAATAAATATCTTGATTTTTTTTATTTATGTGTTATTATAATGAGGTATTATTTAAGGAGGCGTAAGGGACATGAACATTACAGATGTAAGAATCAGAACAATGGAAAAAGAAGGCAAGATGAAAGCTATTGCTGCTATAACAATCGATGGAGTATTCGTAGTTCACGATATCAAAGTTATAGAGGGTGATAATGGTTTATTTATCGCTATGCCATCAGTAAAGAGAAAAGATGGAGAGTTTAAAGATATCGCTCATCCAATCAATTCAGAGACTAGAGAAATGATTCAAAAAACTATCATCGACAAGTACAATGAAGTACTTGCTGCTGGACCACAAACAGTTTAGTGCTTTTGTGTATTTGGTCTTAAAACATAGAGCGGGCATTTTGCCCGCTTTTTTTAAACATAATGATAAATCATAATGATACAATCTGTGCAATTGCTACTGCCTTATCTCCATCAGGCATTGGTATAATAAGAGTTTCAGGAGATAAGGCTATAGACATTGTCTCTTCTATTTTCGTAAATAAAGATAAACACAAAATAAACATAAATGAAACACATAAAATAAAATATGGTTATATTTACGATTTTGAAAATAATTCATTTATAGATGAAGTATTAGTTCTTTCTTTTATTTCCCCTCATTCATACACAACTGAAGATGTTGTAGAAATACAGTGCCATGGTGGTCTTTTAGTTCTAAAAAATATTTTAAATCTAATAACAAAAAATGGTGCCAGACTTGCCGAACCAGGTGAATTTACAAAAAGAGCTTTTCTCAATGGAAGAATAGATTTATCAAAGGCAGAATCTGTCTCAGATATAATTACATCAAAAAACGAATACGCACTAAAGGCAAGTTTTAATCAACTAAAAGGAAATTTAAGTGATAAATTAAATATCTTTAGAAGTGAAGTTTTAGAATCCATTGCTTATATAGAAGCCTGCCTTGATGACCCAGAACATATGAGCCTTGATGGATATAAAGAAAAACTAAAAACCAATTGCGAAAACATAAT
Source organism: uncultured Eubacteriales bacterium (assembly GCA_900313535.1). Taxonomy (GTDB): domain Bacteria; phylum Bacillota; class Clostridia; order Lachnospirales; family Lachnospiraceae; genus UBA3633. The sequence goes on along the minus strand of OMRR01000004.1, from coordinate 3,073 downwards.
TAATGAACTTAATATCATAATAAAAAATTATGACAATGGAAAAATTATCAAAGAGGGTATAAACACTGTTATTTTAGGAAAACCAAATGTCGGTAAATCTTCTTTACTCAACACCCTCTTAAATGAAGATAGAGCTATAGTAACTGATATAGCTGGTACAACCCGTGATACTATAAAAGAATCTATTAATCTAAATGGTATAACTCTAAATATCATTGATACTGCTGGTATCAGAAGCGAAGACAATATTGACACAGTAGAAAAAATAGGTATTGATAAAGCAAAAGTGGAAGCAGAAAAAGCCGATCTAATAATTTTAGTGCTTGATAATTCTAAAGCACTTGATGACAATGACAAAACTCTTCTATCTCTTTGCAAATCACTCAGCAAAAAAACCATAACCCTGCTAAATAAATCAGACCTTACTGTTCATAGAAGCGTAGGAGCAAACTTTAGGAGCCCTTGCACAGGCGAACTATATGATCAACATCGTACGGGCGAGCTATGTGAGCCCATAATTAAATTCTCTACTAAAACCAAGCAAGGCTTAACAGAACTCACAAATACTATCGAAGATATGTTTATAAATAAAGAACTTGATTTTAATAACGAAATATTTATCTCAAACGAACGACAACTACAATCAATAAAACATGCTTCTACTTCTTTATCAAATGTTCTATCTTCGATTAAAAATAATATGCCTGAAGATTTACTAACTATAGATTTAAACGATGCTTACACCTACTTGTCTCAAGTGCTTGGTGTAGAAATTAATGATGATATAGTAAATGAAATTTTTTCAAAATTCTGTATGGGAAAATAAAAAAGGAACGATTACTCGTTCCCTTTTTTATGTCTCTATTGGTTTTAATTCTGATAAATCATATGGTGTTTCTTGATAAAGCACATAATTTAACCAGTTAGAAAAGAATAAATTTGCCGAAGCTCTCCATCTTACTATCACATCTTTTGTAGGGTCATCATCCAAAAAATAATTCTTTGGAATTACTATTGGCAAATTCTTAGCCATATCTCTTTCATATTCATCTCTTAAAGTATATTTATCATATTCCGCGTGACCCAAGACAAAAATTTGTCTTTTGTGATTTGCACTTATACTATGTATTCCTGCAAGTTTAGAAGATGCAAGAATATGTAGCTTATTATTTTTTTCTACATCCTTTCTGTCAATAGTTGTATGTCTTGAATGTGGTATATAAAACTCGTCATCAAAACCTCTAAATAGTCTATCATTTTGTTCTTCCACAGTATGCTTATATATTCCAAATAATTTCTTATCCAAAGGTATCTTTTCTATGCCGTAATGATATTTAAGTCCTGCTTGGGCACCCCAGCAAATATGTAAAGTACTAAATACATTTGTTTTTGTCCATTCCATTATTTCACACAACTCATCAAAATAGTCCACTTCTTTATAATCAAGATGCTCTACTGGTGCTCCAGTAATAATGCATCCATCAAATCTCTCATTTTTCACATCATCAAAAACTTTATAAAACTTTTGTAAATGCTCCATACTTGTATTATTTGATTTATGTGTTTTTGGCATTAACAATTCTAATTCTATCTGAAGAGCAGTATTTGACAAAAGTCTTGAAAACTGAGTTTCTGTCTCTATTTTTTTTGGCATTAAGTTTAATAACAATATTTTTAATGGTCTTATATCCTGAGTAGTTGCTCTATTTTCTGACATTACAAATATATTTTCTTTTTCAAGAATTTTTATCGCTGGTAAATTATTTGGAACTTTAATTGGCATTTCTTAACTCCTTATTACAAATTATTTAATGCTGTAACTAAATCTTCTGCAAGGTCTTCTTTATTCTCTATTCCGATACTAAGTCTTATCATTCCTTCTGGAATTCCTGCTTTTTCAAGTTGCTCTTTAGTTAATTGTCTATGAGTTGTTGTAGCAGGATTTAAACAACAAGTTCTTGCATCTGCTACGTGTGTTTCAATATTGATACATTTTAAACTCTTCATAAACGTTTCTGCTAATTTTCTATCGCCATCAAGTTCAAAACTTATAACTCCACAAGTACCATTAGGCATATACTTTTTTGCAAGCTCATAATACTTATCACCTTCAAGTCCTGGATATGTAACCTTCTTTACTTTCTTATTCTCTTTAAGTATTTTAGCAATATATAATGCATTTTCACAATGTCTTGGCATACGCACATGTAAAGTCTCTAAGCCAAGATTCAAATAGAATGCGTTTTGTGGTGACTGTATAGCTCCAAAGTCTCTCATTAATTGTGCCGTTGCCTTAGTTATAAATGCACCAGCTAAACCAAATTTTTCAGTATATGTTATTCCATGATAACTTTCATCTGGAGTTGTAAGTCCAGGAAATTTATCTTTATATTTATCCCAGTCAAACTTTCCACTATCTATTATTGCTCCACCAACTCCTACGCCATGACCATCAAGATATTTTGTAGTAGAATGCGTCACTATATCACAACCCCATTCTATAGGTCTACAATTTATAGGTGTTGGGAAAGTATTGTCCATTATTAATGGAACTCCATGCTTATGGGCTATTTTGGCAAATTTCTCTATATCTAAAACTGTAAGTGCTGGATTTGCAACCGTTTCACCAAACACTGCTTTTGTATTTGGCTTAAATGCTTTCTCTATCTCCTCTTCACTTGCATCTACTGACACAAAAGTACAATCAATACCCATTTTCTTCATAGTAACTGCAAGTAAATTTAATGTGCCACCATAAATTTCTGATGCTGATATAAAATGATCTCCGCAATTACAAATATTAAAAAGTGCAAAGAAGTTTGCTGCTTGACCACTTGATGTAAGCATTCCTGCTGTACCACCTTCAAGTTGTGTAAGTTTTGCTGCTACATAATCATTTGTTGGATTTTGAAGTCTCGTATAAAAATATCCTGAAGCTTCAAGGTCAAAAAGTTTTCCCATATCTTCACTTGTGTCATACTTAAAAGTAGTTGATTGAATGATAGGAACTTGTCTTGGTTCTCCATTTTTAGGTGTGTAGCCACCTTGAATACAAATTGTTTCTCTTTTCATA
>OMRR01000033.1 GCA_900313535.1 uncultured Eubacteriales bacterium | reverse complement strand
TAAAGTGACTGATGATGAAGAGGTTGAAGCTCTTGCAAGGCAGGAACTTGGACTCATAAAGAGAGATGAGATAGTAATAAAGCCACGATAATAAAGGATACATAGGATTGTGTATCCTTTTTATTTTGTGATATAATGTAGGCATATGCATCATATATTTGTAAATGAAAATGCTGTAAATACAGTTGATAGAGTAATTGCCATCAATGGCGATGAGGATTTTGATAACTATAATCATTTGGTAAAATCTTTAAGGATAAATGTGGGGGAGCAAGTGCTATGTTCAGTGTTCCCTTTTGAATTTTCATTTGATTATCTATGTGAAGTTAAAGACATCACGGATAAAGAGGTGAAACTTTATATATTGGAAGAAACAAAGCAAAGAGAACTAGCTGTGAAGGTAAATTTATATCAAGGGATAAGCAAGTCTGATAAGTTTGAATTTATTATAGAAAAGGCTGTAGAATTGGGTGTAAGTAGTATAATCCCACTTGCAACTGAATACTGCGTGGCAAAAATTGATGACAAAAAAAGTGATAAGAAGATTGAGAGATTTAATAAAATATCAAAATCTGCAGCAGAACAAAGTAAAAGACATATTATACCAGAGGTGTTGGCACCAATTTCATTTGATGAGTTTATAGACAGTATAAATGAGAATGATGAAAATACATATAATTTATTATTTTATGAAAATGCAAATGGTATCGCAGAAACAAAACGAGTACTAACTGAAATTAAAAATAAAGATAACAAAGATGTGATTATAAATTTAATTATTGGCCCAGAAGGTGGTTTTTCAAATGCAGAGATTGAAAAGGCAAAGAATAAGAAAGTAAGTATATTGTCTCTTGGAGAAAGGATTTTAAGGACAGAGACTGCGGCAGTAACCGCTATGTCAATAGTGATGTATGAGGTTGGGGAGTAATTTATTCCTGAAAACAAAAAAGGTGTTTCTACAAATGTTTTTTAATGTCCTTAATAATTATAGATATAATATAGTTATAAGTACTTTTTTATTAATAGGGGGAAAAAGAAATGAGTAAGAACAACAACGCACCATATCGTCTTTATTTAACAGAGGATCAAATGCCAAAGCAATACTATAACTTAAGGGCAGATATGAAAGAATTACCAGAACCATTATTAAATCCAGGTACAAAGAAGCCAGTGACTCTTGATGAGTTATCAGTGGTATTTTGTAGAGAGCTTGCAAGGCAGGAACTTGATAATGAGACAAGATATCTAGATATTCCAAAAGAAATCTTAGATATGTATAGGATTTATAGGCCATCACCACTTATAAGAGCTTATAATCTTGAAAAGTATCTTGATACTCCTGCAAAGATTTATTATAAGTTTGAGGGAAATAATACATCAGGTAGCCATAAACTTAATTCTGCTATTGCGCAAGTTTACTATGCAAAGCAAGAAGGAATCACAAGTTTAACCACTGAGACAGGAGCAGGTCAATGGGGTACAGCACTTTCTGAAGCTTGTAGTTACTTTGGTATACCACTTACTGTATTTATGGTTAAAGGTTCTTACCAACAAAAGCCATTTAGAAAAGATGTTATGAGAACATTTGGGGCAGAAGTTATACCAAGTCCAAGTAATACAACTGAAGTTGGAAGAAAAATTTTGAGCGAGATTCCAGATACTACAGGTAGTCTTGGGTGTGCAATTTCTGAAGCAGTTGAAAAAGCTGTCGCAACTAAAAACTCAAGATATGTGTTGGGATCAGTTTTAAATCAAGTATTACTTCATCAATCAATTATAGGACTTGAGTGTGAAACTGCATTTAAGATCTTGGGAGAGTATCCAGATGTCGTTGTAGGTTGTGCAGGTGGTGGATCAAATCTTGGAGGACTTATAGCGCCATTTATGAGAGAAAAAATCTTAGGAAATAAAGATACAAGATTTGTAGCAGTAGAGCCATCATCTTGTCCATCACTTACAAGAGGAAAATATGCATATGATTTCTGTGATACTGGTAAGATGACTCCTATGGCAAGAATGTATACTTTGGGTTGTGATTTTATACCAGCACCAAATCATGCAGGTGGACTTCGTTATCATGGTATGTCACCAATTATTTCTAAACTTTATCACGATGGATATATGGAAGCAGTATCATATAAGCAGACAGAGGTATTTGATGCAGCAGTGCTCTTTGCAAAGAAAGAAACTATACTTCCAGCACCAGAGTCATCACATGCTATAAAAGGTGCTATTGATGAGGCACTTAAGTGTAAAGAGACTGGAGAAGAGAAGACTATCCTCTTTGGACTTACAGGTACAGGATACTTTGACATGACTGCATACTCACAATATCTTGATAAGACAATGACTGATTATATACCTAGTGATGATGAGATAGCAAAATATACTAAAAATGTAATAATGTAATGGGGTAGTATGCAACATTTAATATCAAAATTAATGGTTTATAGGAATATTGATAAGTCAAGCCCTCTTATGAAATTGGCAGAGATTTTTGGGTATAGAGAAGATAAGTCTTTTAATGATGAAAAAATTTCAAGTTTGATACTTGACAAAGTCTATGAGATAATAGAACTTGGAAATTATCACAACTTTGATTCAAACCTTTGGACTTATTATATAGCATATCTACTTGCCACAAATGAAAACTCGTTTACACTTTCAGCAGAAAGAAGAGGAGAAGTCAACGATACTTTAAAGAGTTTTGCAACAAATGATTTTGAAATATTTATAAAACTAATTCATTATGATTTTAGCAAACTTGAAAAGGATTTAAGCATTAATTGTTTTACACTTATAAAGAATTATAAAAGTGAGAACAAAGATTTAAATAATAATACATCACAAAGTAATGTGAGTGATAGAATTAAAGAATTATATAATGAAATTAAAGATGAAATTGATGTAAATGCTTTTTATAAAAAAGTAATGGCATTTTATAAAAAATATGGGGTTGGTGCATTTGGTTTATATAAGGCATTTAGAGTTTCGTTAGATAAGAGTGAAAACTTGCTTACGCCAATAGCTGGAACTAGCACAATGACATTTGATGATTTGATTGGCTATGAAGAACAAAAGAAACAATTAGTGCAAAATACTGAGTCATTTGTAAATGAAGCACCTGCAAATAATGTTTTATTATATGGTGACGCTGGTACAGGTAAATCATCGAGTATAAAATCATTACTTAATATGTTTTATGACAAAGGGCTTCGCATGATAGAAGTGTATAAGTATGACTACCAATATTTGCCTGAAATTTTGAGTAAAATTAAGAATAGAAATTATCGTTTTATCATTTACCTTGATGACTTGTCATTTGAAAAGAATGAGACTGAATATAAATATTTGAAGGCAGTTATTGAGGGTGGATTAGAGGTGAAACCTGAAAATGTGTTGATATATGCCACTTCCAATAGGATGCATTTGCTACATGAGACATTTAGTGATAGAAAAGAAGTGGAGGTTGACGATGTGCATATTACTGACACTTTGACTGAACAAACGTCTCTTGTAAGTAGATTTGGATTGACCTTAGGATACTACAATGTGAGAAGGCAAGAGTTTTTTGACATGATATGCAAAATTGCTGAAAGATACAAGGAATTATCAAATGTAGATAGGAATGAATTGATAAAAAAAGCAACTCTTTGGAATATGTATCATAGTGATTATTCTGGAAGGGCTGCACAGCAATTTATAGATGATTTTATTTCAAAAATGGAGTAAAATAGTGCCTATAGTCTTTGCAAAAATTAGGGTTTTGTGTTACAATAAGGTAGCCGAAAATGGTCAAAAAAGGAGATTAAAATGATAGTTGGTTTTAAGGGTGAAAGTTCTAAACTTAAGGATTTATATAAGGAACTTGGGTTTAAGGAAGTTAAGGCAAATTCATTTGAAGAGATTGAAGAATTAATAAAAAATACAGATGGCAATACTGTAATTGCAAATTACAATGAGATTATGGTATTTGAAAATCCAACTGCTGATTTGCTTGAGAAAAGAAACAAAGTTTTAAGTGCAGTTAAGAAGAGCAAGAAAAATATTTTACTTTCTTTGACTAAGGATGATCCAAGTCTTGATAAGTTACAATTAGATTATTGTATTTGCACAAAGATGAATATCAAAGATATTAAGTTGATAGAAGAAATATACAATTTCTGTAATACCGATTTACCTTATAGCGGAAAGCTTAATGATGGGGAGTATGCAGTAAGAGCAGAAGTGGATAACAGAGCAGAGGCAAAGTCGCTTGCAGATGTAAAAAAGATATTCAAATAAAATTAATTTATAAAAAAATAGTTCCTATATTGGAACTATTTTTTTAGTTGTTTTAATTCTTCGAAAAGTTTCAAATCACTTTCGGTAATTTTTAAATTGCTATCTACTACGTTGCCATCTGGATAAGTAATTTTTATATCGAGTATAGTATCAGCCTTTAATCCATTTTTTTGAACAACTTTTACAAAGTTAGGAAACTTAGGATGGTTCTTGCTAAATTTAGCCCATATACCACCAAGTTTGAGCATCATTCCAAAATCCATATATAACTCCTTCTGGGGTACATTTAAAAATATGTCGATATTTTTAAAACTGTGCCCCAATATGTATAATATGCTTTACATAATTATTATAACATAAAATACTTTGTTGCACAAATAATATATGTATGTTAAAATCTCTTATATTAATTGAAGGGGGACAGTTATGAATAAGGACTTAGTTATTGAAAAGACAAAGGAAATTGTAAGTGCGCCAAGTTGTTATCCTGAATTAAAAAACCTTGCTAATGCATGGCTTGCTTCTGTTGGCAAGGATGATGAGAAAGAGAAATTTGACAAGTATATTGAATATCTAAAGGAAAGTGTAAGCCCTATAGATGCTTGTATATCTTTCCTTGAGTCTGATATGGGTAAGCAGATATATGGCGATAAGGCAGAAGAGACAATAAAATATGCTAAGGATAAGAAGGCAGCTGGTGAGGACACTTGTATATGCCCAGCTTGCCAAGCGGGTAAAGTTATCCTTAAGAATATTTAATACTACTCTTGACAAAAGTATAAAAGTGTTATAAAATATTGAGACTTGCCGACCTTGGTCGGAAGCGTATTTTTTTGACGCTACAATTTAAGGACAGGTATCGAAGTGGTCATAACGAGGCGGTCTTGAAAACCGTTTGCTGTCAAAGGCGCGTGGGTTCGAATCCCACCCTGTCCGC
>OMRR01000009.1 GCA_900313535.1 uncultured Eubacteriales bacterium | reverse complement strand
TCTCTGAATTTGTTTGCGACTACACTTCCATAGTCTCTTTCATGATACTTAATCATAAAAATGTCCTCCTATAATTTTTTTGAAACTTGTATCAAGTTTCTTCTACTATAATTTTAAGACAAAAAAAGAACACTCATAATAGAGTGTTCAAACGATTTTAAGAGAGATATAGTGTTAAGTATGCTCAACTTCAATTTTAATCGCCTTTTATCCATAGTAGGACATTATGCCATAATTTAAGTATTTATCAAGTGCTAAAATGTCATATTTACACTAAAAAACACTATTGAATAACTTTTAACTTGGTTATATAATTATAAAAATATAAATTTTAGGAGGTCACTATGGCTATATCAAAGAAAGCACCGGCAAAGAAAACTACTGCTAAAAAAACTGTTAAGAAAGCCTCAAAGGCTACTACTAAAAAAGCAGCACCAAAGAAATCTACTGCAAAGGCTTCAAAGAAGACTGTTAAGAAACCTACTAAAAAGTAATCATAGACTCCGCAATGGAGTCTTTTTTATTAGATTTCACATAGCTTTTATTATCAATTCAAACATATTTGCAATTATTTACTTAAAAACTTTCATTACAAAGATCTAATTTTAATGCAAATCTTTCTTCATTATTCTTGTCAATTTCTATTTTGTAGTTCTGTTCATAATGGTTATTATATATATCATCATATTCAAAAATCAACTCATATAAACCACTAATGTCATTTTGGGGATTATCAATTAACAATCTAACAATTTTTTTGTCTTTTTGATTAAAATTAAATGGCGAGTTCAATTTAAATGATCTTTTATTCTCTTTAACAATATGAGGAACATTATTAAATTGCATACTACCTTCAATAGGTCTTATGCCTATATTCATATTTATAGCACATCCTTTTCCAACATTTTCAATCACTAAAGGCAAATAGCAAAATTTGTAATCACAAATAAAATATACACCTTCTGCAGGTTTTTCTATTTTATTTCCATCAGCTAATACTATTTTAATTTGTTCATCTGTCAATTTCTCAATAATCCATATTCTGTTTCTTTCTTCAAATATAAAATTCAACTCGGAAACTTTGTATTCTATGTAATTATTAGCGTTATTCTCTTTATTTATCACTTTATCTACTTTTACCTTACTTTCAACAAGAGAAAATATATCACCATTGTGCGAATGTAAAAGTTTTTCAAGTGAAATATAAGGTTTCGCATCTAATTTCTGTGTTTCCAAAAAAGCAGTTCGCGCATTTCCAAATGCAATAAGTGCTGCTAGAATAGTTGCACAATATGACAACATATCACCTGAGAACCAACGAGATTTAATAAAATCATTTATATAAATAGAATAAAAGATATGTATTAAAATAGGGACTAAAATAATAATCAAAACTAAAAATATTTTTGTTTTAAATTTATTCATATTCTACCTCTACATCTATTCTTCATATACACTTTCTATTAGATACTCTTTTTGTAAATCATCCGCCAATATTGCTGGTGCATCAAAATTAAGTGAATAGGACTTTATCTTCTCAACCATAAGAGCATCAAATAAAACAGTTATTAGACATTTCTTTCCATAATCTGTAGGTTCTTTTTCTATTAGATTCCTTATTTGACCATATTCCTTTAATTGCTCTTCAGGTGTTACAAACTGCCCTCTATCTTGCCCTATTTCATTCAAAAGTGCATAATAGAGTTTCTGCCAATCATCCGTCCTATTTTCCAATATCGAGCAATATAACTCAACATACCCATCAATATTTGGCTGGCTCATAAAATTTTCATAATGTTCATGTATCGTCATTGATTCCCCCCTTTTCATTTTAACATATATACTAAATAATTGATACGATAACTTTGCTCTGTTCTCATAATTATATCATACTGTATACTTTTTCAAATAGAAGTGTATACTTTCTTTAACTTAAGTGTATATAAAGGGTGCATTTAGTGTATACAAAAAATATAGCACTATAGTATAGTATAAGGCATAGTATAGTATATAATAAAAACTTGATACGATTTGCCGTTTTTTTGATACGATATGATACGATTTGATACGATTACCCTTAATGATACGATTTGTTACGATTTAAAATTTAAATAAAGCTTCATTGGGAACTTTTTGTAAATTAAAAATCATTGTAATGACGGCAAACAGTAGAAAAGACATATTGAGTTTAATCGCTCAAATATAAAAAGCCTTAAATTCAATAGGTTTTTACACTTTGTATCAATATCTATCTTTCTATCTTCATAGCTTGCAACATATCCAAAGCCTCTTTTCCCCTTACCTCTCCCACTACTATTCTATCTGGATTCATTCTAAGCGCTGCCCTTATAAGCATTTGCATGTTTATCTCCCCTTCTCCTTCCACATTTTTATCTCTAGTTTCAAGTGACACAAGATTATCAACATGCGATATATTAAGTTCTGCACTATCTTCTATAGTTATTATTCTATCACCTTTGGGTATAAATTCTGATAGTGCATTCAAGAAAGTAGTTTTCCCAGAACCAGTGCCACCTGATATGAATATGTTATAACCACTTTCTACAAGTTTTCTAAGGAAATTAGCTGTATCTTCATCAATGGACTTATACTCTATCAATTTTTTCATGGTTATTCGCTCTGGAAACTTTCTTATAGTTACAGTGGCACCCTTTATGGCAATTGGTGGCAAAACTATATGCACTCTTGAACCATCAAATAATCTCGCATCAACTATAGGATTAGATACATTTACTATTCTATTAATCTTTCCAACTATTTGTTGAATTATATTTTCAAGTTGTTCCTTAGACTCAAATTTCTTGTCCCACCTTACATATCTTCCATTCTTATCTATAAATATTTCATCATATGCATTAATCATTATTTCATTAATGTTTTTATCTTCAAGTAATTCAGTTAATATGTCATAATTCTTTAAACTATCATATATACTCTTTTTAAGGAGAATCTTTTCTTTAAGTTTTAGTGGACTATTGGTCTTTTCAATATTTTCAATCTTTGAATCAATAACATTTAGAATCTCTCTATCTTCTAAGCCTACACTATCAGACAACTCATCAATCAATTGCCGTTTTATATCATATTTATAATTCTCATTATTCATCACTTTCTAGATGTTCCTTTGCTTTCAAAATGCTGTTTGCAGAACGCAGCCATATATGATCTATCATTCTTTGCTATATCAAATATTGTAATTTTCTTATAATCAATTTGATTCTCATTCTTTAGGTATGCCTTTAGCATATCAACTTTCTCCATATCTTTATCTCTAAGTAATACTATAGAATCTGCATCATTTAATATATATTGACATTTCACATACGACATATCCGCATTGATAAATACATAGTCATAACCAATCTTCATTATTTCATTTATAATATTCGCTAGGTCTATATTATTGATGACATTAAAATCTTCTGGATATGTAACTGATTTGATATAGTCTTGATCTTTGTCTGTTACTATCTCTCTTCTAAGTCCCTCTTCGCAGATCTTATTTTCTTTATAATCATAAATAACATTTGACAATCCTACATTTCCTTTATAATTACTAAACTCATCAATGTCTACTATAAGTACTTTTTTCTTTTTCAATACAACTTTACTTATTTTTTTAATTATTTCATCTTTGGCCTTTATATAAGATGGCGAATAAAATAAAATCAATTTGCAAGCTTCGTTTTTTCTTCCCACACTCTTTTCATTTCTCTTACAAATGTCTTCATTTACTATATCCAATATTTCTTTAGCACTCTGTAATTTGTAAATATATAGTTTTTTACCTATCCTCTTATTATCTTTATCTTCTTCAGTAATTACATATAAAGCTTTCAATTTCATATCTTCAATTGAACTAAGCAAACTATCAGACACTATTGCGCTCTCAACTTTATGCTCTTCAATATATTCTTTAGTCTTTTTAAAATTAGAGAAAGTCAAAAAATTATATGTTTTCCCATATAACTTATTTCCTTGATTACAGAATTTCTTGCTGTATGAAATATCATCATCCATTACAATAATTGTTTCTTTCATAATTCACACCCCTCTTATAAGTAAAAATGCAATATACCCAAATAGTGTAGTAAGAGCAATTGGAACTTTTTTCACACCACATGCTAAGGGTATAAGACTTATAATCATTGATATAAAACAAATCATCAATATATTTTGTGGTTCGTCTGTTAGCATTAATATCGCATAGAGTTTAAAATCACCCGCACTACACTTTGCTACATGCCGTATAGGGTAATACATGCCAGCTGTCACAAATGCCGATATTACCCAAGATGTATGGAATGAGACTGTACGCATTAAGTAATTCATTATTATTGTTAATAGCCATCCCGATAAAATCGCATTTGGAATTTTATAAGTCTTAAAATCAATATACCCTAAAGTTGTAAGTGTAATTATTTTGTAATAATCTAACATTTTCTTCTCCATTAAATATCTGATCTAGTCACTATTACTCACCATCCAGGCACATTGCATTGTGCAGTTATAATAATCATATTTTCAGTTTCAAATAACTACTAAAATGCGGTAATATCTATTTTTAGACGCTAAAGCAAGAGAAAAATGGCTTATACTCAACATTTTAAAGTTACTAACAATTTATTTTTACCCACAAAATTATAATTATAATGTGCATTTTTTAATTGATATCTTACTTATAATTTAGTATCATAGTGTAAGGCAAATTATACTAGCCCATGTAGGAGGATTTATATGTCAGATAATAATTCAAATTCAACTATAGAAAGAAGTAGTTTTACTAACAAAATTGGATTTGTGCTTGCGGCAGCAGGGTCCGCAGTTGGTCTTGGAAATCTTTGGAGATTCCCATACTGCGTTGCAAAATATGGCGGAGGAATGTTTTTACTAATATATGTCATACTTGGGTTAACTTTTGGTTTCTCTCTCATGGTTGCAGAAATTGCAATTGGTAGAAAGACAAGATTAAGTGCTATAGGCGCATTCGATAAATTAAAACCTGGTTATTCATTTATTGGTGTCATCGCATCACTTGTGCCAATAATAATAACTCCTTATTATTGTGTGATAGGTGGTTGGGTTTTGAAATTTCTATGGTCATATATAACTATGCCTACAAATATAGTGGCTAGCACCAACGAAGCCGGTCTCACGATTTTTGAGCAATTGATAACTGCACCAGCAGAACCACTTGTTTGGTTTTTAATATTCATGTGTTTTAATATACTTATAATTGCTATAGGAGTTGAAAAGGGCATAGAAAAATTTAGTAAAATTTTAATGCCAATACTTGTTGCTCTTATATTGATAGTTGCTATATATAGTTGCACTTTGCCAAACGCCATAAAAGGAATACAATACTATCTAATCCCACGGTCTGAAGAATTTTCAATAAATACCATTCTCTCAGCAATGTCACAACTTTTCTATTCTCTTTCACTTGCCATGGGAATAATGATCACTTATGGATCTTACATGAAAAAAGATTGCAATATAGAAACATCAGTGTGGCAAATAGAAATATTTGATACAGTTATAGCATTTTTAGCAGGTCTTGCTATCATACCAGCTGTATTTTCTTGTGGCACACCAGATGACTTAAAAGCTGGTCCAAGTCTAATGTTTATAATTCTTCCAAGACTTTTTAATACTATGGAAGCTGGTAGAATAATTGCTATAATCTTTTTCTTTCTTGTATTTTTCGCAGCGCTCACTTCATCAATATCACTCTACGAAACTTGCGTATCAATATTTCAAGATAGATTTAAACAAAAAAGAATACCATCAATAGTATTCACTCTATTAATATGTATCGTCATAGGTTCTTTAGCATCACTTGGCTATGGTCCACTTTCTATGATTACTTTCTTCGGTATGCAATTTCTTGATTTATTTGACTTTATTTCTAACTCAATACTTATGCCAATTGTTGCATTCCTTACTTGTATATTCATAGGTTATATTATTAAGCCAAAGGTATTGATTGAAGAAGTTGAATCATCAAATGGCAACTTTAGATTAAAAGGATTATTTACTATAGTTATAAAATACATAGCACCAGTGCTTATATTAATAATACTTGTAGCATCAATTTTGCAAAATATGGGTATAATACCTACAATATAGGGTACCCATAACCTAGTATTTTATTTTGCAGCACTATACTATTCTTTTTCTTTAACAAGTGATATAATACCAAATGATAAATATAAAATTTATATAAAAATATTAATGAAATATAGGAGGGTAATATGGCTAGAAAATGGGTGTACAAATTTAAAGAAGGTAATGCCTCTATGAGAAATCTCTTAGGAGGCAAAGGTGCTAACCTTGCTGAGATGTCAAGACTTGGGCTTCCAGTACCACAAGGTTTCACTATCACTACTGAAGCTTGTACTCAATATTATGAAGACAAAAAAACAATCAACAAAGAAATCATGGGTCAAATCATGCAAAATGTTAAAGACCTTGAGAAACTTTCAAAGAAAAAATTTGGTGACAAAGAAAATCCACTTTTAGTATCTGTTCGTTCTGGTGCAAGAGCATCTATGCCAGGAATGATGGATACTATTTTAAATTTAGGGCTTAATGAAACTGTTACAGAAACTTTAGCAAGAAAATCAGGCAATCCAAGATGGGCGTGGGATTGTTATAGAAGATTCATTCAAATGTTTTCAGATGTAGTTATGGAAGTTGGTAAAAAGCATTTTGAAGAATTAATTGACCAAATGAAGACCAAGAAGGGAGTTAAGCAAGATGTTGACTTAACTGCAGAAGATTTACAAGAATTAGTAAAACAATTTAAGGCTGAATATAAATCTGCTATAGGAAAAGATTTCCCAGATGATCCAGTCGTTCAATTGAATGAAGCGATAAAAGCAGTGTTCCGTTCTTGGGACAACCCACGTGCAAATGTATATCGTCGTGACAATGATATACCATATAGTTGGGGTACAGCTGTAAATGTACAAATGATGGCATTTGGTAATATGGGAAATACATCTGGTACTGGTGTTGCATTTACAAGAAATCCTGCAACTGGTGAAAAGAAACTTATGGGTGAGTTCTTACTCAATGCCCAAGGTGAAGATGTTGTTGCTGGAATTAGAACTCCACAACCTATCGCTGAACTTGAAAAAATAATGCCTGATGTATATAAAGAGTTTACAAAGATTTGTGAAAAGCTTGAAAAGAATTATAGAGATATGCAAGATATGGAATTTACTATTGAAGATAAACATCTCTACATGCTTCAAACTCGTAATGGTAAGAGAACAGCAAAGGCAGCACTCAAAATAGCTTGTGACCTTGTATCAGAAGGTATGAGAACTGAGAAAGAAGCTGTAGCAATGATCGATCCAAGAAATCTTGATACTCTTCTTCACCCTACATTTGATGCTGATGCTGTAAAGAAAAATCCTCCAATCGGGAAAGCACTCGCTGCAAGTCCTGGTGCTGCTTCTGGTCAAATTGTATTTACTGCTGATGATGCAAAACAATGGGCAAATGCAGGAAAGAAAGTTGTGCTTGTAAGACTTGAAACAAGCCCTGAAGATATAGAAGGAATGAAAGCTGCTCAAGGCATATTGACAGTACGTGGTGGTATGACATCTCACGCTGCAGTTGTTGCTCGTGGTATGGGTAAATGCTGTGTATCTGGATGTTCTGATATAGTTATGAATGAAGCAAAGAAAGAATTTACTCTTGGCGGAAAAACATTCCACGAGGGAGATCTTCTTTCTATAGATGGTTCTAATGGATGCATCTATGATGGTAAGATTGAAACTAAGGAAGCTTCTATCGCTGGCGAATTTGAAAAGATAATGAAGTGGGCAGATAAATATAGAAGATTAACTGTAAGAACTAATGCTGATACTCCAAGAGATGCTAAGAAAGCAAAAGAACTTGGAGCAGAAGGTATAGGACTTTGCAGAACTGAACATATGTTCTTTGAAGGAAACAGAATTGATGCATTTAGAGAAATGATTTGCGCTGATAATGTTGAAGATAGAGAAAAGGCTCTTGCAAAAATTGAGCCAATGCAACAACAAGATTTCGAAGACATTTACGAAGCACTTGAAGGCTATCCTGTTAATATAAGATTCCTTGATCCACCTCTTCATGAGTTCGTTCCAAAAGAGAAAAAAGATATAGAGAAACTTGCAAATAGTGTTGGAAAGACAGAAGGTGAGATTAATGCTATCATTGATGGATTAAAAGAGTTTAACCCTATGATGGGACATCGCGGATGCCGTCTTGCTGTTACTTATCCAGAAATCGCTGCTATGCAGACAAAAGCAGTTATAAAAGCAGCTATCAATATAAATAAGAAACACCCTAATTGGAAAATAGTTCCTGAAATAATGATACCACTTGTTGGTGAAGTAAAAGAACTTAAATATGTAAAAAACATAGTTGTAGAAACTGCTGATAAGATTATTGCAAAAGAAAATTCTAAACTTAAATATAAAGTTGGTACTATGATAGAGATTCCAAGAGCAGCTCTTACTGCTGATGATATCGCAAAAGAAGCAGCATTCTTCAGTTTTGGAACAAATGACTTAACTCAAATGACATTTGGATTCTCTCGTGATGATGCAGGCAAATTCCTTGATGCATATTACGATAAGAAAGTTTTTGAAAATGACCCATTTGCAAAACTTGACCAGATCGGAGTTGGTGCTCTTATGAAGATTGCAATTGAAAAAGGTAAATCAACTAATAAGAATTTACACCTTGGAATCTGTGGTGAGCATGGTGGTGACCCTTCATCTGTAGAGTTCTGCCACAAGATTGGTCTTGACTACGTATCTTGCTCTCCATTTAGAGTTCCAATCGCAAGACTTGCTGCTGCTCAAGCTGCTATCGCAGAATCAGGCACAAAAAAAGAAAAACCTGTTAAGAAAGCTACTGCAAAAAAGTCTAATGCAAAAAAGACAACTAAAAAGGTAACTAAGAAGCCTGCTAAGAAAGTTGCAAAAAAGGCTACCAAGAAAACTACTAAGAAAGTTGCTAAGAAACCTACTAAGAAGGGTAAAAAGAAATAAGAGATAAATGAATGGGCGGTCAGTGACCGCCCATTTGTATGGGCGAGTTACACGAGCCCTTGTAGAGGCGAACTTTAGAAGCCCGCAAAAAATAGCGACCGGTAGGTCACTATTTTTTATGCCGCCTTCCCTAACCAACCATAACCTTGCACTGTCATATCTATAAAGTGATCAAGCAATAACATAGATTTTGATTTAAACACTTCTTTATCATAACTCTCAGGCAAATCTTCATTTAATATATTTTCTATAGCACTTAAAACTCTTGCTTTTGGCTGT
>OMRR01000012.1 GCA_900313535.1 uncultured Eubacteriales bacterium | reverse complement strand
GTAGCTCAGTTTGGCTAGAGCACCTGGTTTGGGACCAGGGGGTCGCAAGTTCGAGTCCTGTCACCCCGACATACATTGGTTTTATGAATTTATTCGTAAGGTCAATGTATTTTTTTTATGGCATCAACAAGTACTGGAATTAAGAAACAATAATATATACCAAGTATCACTGCAAGCATAAACCTTGTAATTAACGAACCAAACAAAGTTATATAATTAAAATACCCAAATACTAAAGCATCTATACACCATACTAAAGTATTGAGTAAAGTCAAAAACAACTGTAATATGATTATGCAAATTACAAACTTTACCCCTGATGAAATCTTCACTTTATTATTCTCAAAAATCAGTCCACAGACAGCCCCAAGTATAGTTTGTGGCAACACCCAAAACAGAGTAGTCACAGTAAAGCCATACTCTCCAATTAACTGCAAAATTAATTCTCCAAGGAAACCAATAAGGGCCCCAGGAATTGACCCAAGAGATATTGCCCCAATATATATTGGTAGGTTCTTTAAAGTCAATTTTACATTGCCATCTGTAAAATTCGCCACCTTGCCAAGTATTACTACCAAAGCGACATAGATTGCAATCAATACACAAGTTCTTACTTTTGAATTATTTGTTTTTTTACTAATAGTCTCATTCATATCTTGACATTTCCTTACATTTTTTGTATTATTTATAGGCAATGAAATAATCCGTGTCGTATTTCATTAAATATATTGTAGGAGAATTAAAATGGCAAATATTAAAAGCGCAAAAAAGCGTATCAAAGTTACAAAAACTAAAACTGAAAGAAATAAAGTTCAAAAATCTAAAATAAAAATGTTTGTTAAAAAAATTGATGCTCTTGTAAAAGCAGGTAACAAAGCTGAAGCAAATAAGATTTTAGCAGAGGCTAACAAGGCAATCGATATGGCTGCAAGCAAAGGTGTATATCACAAGAACAATGCAGCAAGAAAGGTTAGCAGACTTACAAAAGCAGTGAACAAGATTTCATAAAAACAGCCAATAGGCTGTTTTTTTAATCTATAATTACGTAAGTCTTTCCAGTATCAACATCTGTGTATACTGTACCAGATTTTACATACTTACTCTCTATATCTTCCACAGAAACAGAATCATTTTGTTTAGCACTATCAGTTTCAAACTCTTCTAACTTAGCCTCATCAACTGTTTCTTTCTTTTCTTGACCATTATATACATCTTTAATATCTATCTTCCAATTGATAACCAAGGCAAGCATTATACCTACAGCAAGCACAAGCATGGCATCTGACATATTTGATACGCCATCCATAGGGTTGCCAAGATCATCACCATCATTTCTAAAATTTTTATCTAATCTATTCTTCATATAAAACTATTTACACTCCGCTTCCAATACAGCTTCCATAATCAATGTAAGCATAACTCTATCCTTGCTATACCATCTCTTTCTTATCATTGATATAACTGTGCAAATTGAAGCTGCTATAAGTCCTATAACAGTAGTATCAAATGCGGCAAGCAATGAATTTGACAATGTAGCAGTATCACCTTGCGACAAAGCAATTATACCAGGTCCAAGAGGAATGAGCGTACCAAGCAAGCCAAAAGTTGGACCAAGTTTGATAATTAAATCAGATTTCTTTATAGTATAATCAAGATTTTGATTATAATTATCTAGTAAAGATGCAGCGAAGTTCTCTTTCATTTCATTTGATAAAGAATTATGTATAGTTAATTCAAGTAATAACCTTTTTTGCTTTGGCAATAATGCACTATTTTTAATGATAGTAGTCAAATCATTATCACCCTTCTTGATAGCATCAATAACACTTGCTACCTTCACAGTTAAATATTTTCTTTGAATCATCTCAGCTATAAGACCACCAACCATTATCAAAGAAATAATTAACATAACTATAAGTATAAACTTAACTGGCGAATCAAGCACAGTTACAATTTGTCGCATTATACTATCTAGTGAAATTCCATTTAACATCTTATCTACCTCTATATTTTAAAAATAATTTTTACTACTCTTTTTATCCCTTGTACTAAGTATAAATACTAAGGCTCCAAGTGAGAATAACAATATCAATGTGGAAGTCACAAAACCTTTCATATTAGTTACTGATAAATGCTCAGGATCTAATCCAAGGTTACCATTTCTCTCAAGGTCAAATACCTTTTTTCCAGCATAGTCGCCTTCCGTTTCTAATTGATACTTTCCTTTATTCTCAGCATTGCCCTCACTCTCATTCTGTCCTGCCTCACCCATCTGGTCCTCATCAGCCTCAGCATCTTTGCCACCTTTTGACCCCTTGCCCTCTTCAGTCTCGTTATCAAGTTTCTTTTCTGTACTCTCTTCGTCTACAACAGTCGTCTCATCATTGTTAGATTCACTACTTGCTGTTGTATCATATTCATCTTTCTTTTCACTTGTTGGCGCACTAACTGTCTCTTTTACGTCTTTATCAACTTTGCTCTTTGCCTCTGTATTCTCTATAAAGTCGCCAGGTTCATAATCAGAAATAGTTATTTCCTCTGCTACAACTGTCTCGTGGTTTGAATCATATATATCTTTCTTCTCAGTCGCAGATGGCAACATATGTTCTATATTGTCATTTACGCTGATTTCTCTTTCAGATGTCGGTACATTAGTTTCTTTCTTTATATCATAAGTTGTTTTCTTTCTCGTTGTTGATTCTACATAAACTGGCGTCTCATACTGATTGCTTTTTTCCTCTGCAGCTATTTTTGCCTTTATGCTTTCTTGCTGTAATCTTTTTTGAATAGATGCCTCTATACTTTCTCTCTTAGTTATACTCTCTCTTGCAGCCTGCTTATCGCTTGCAGTCTCAAGAACTTTAGCTATTGATTCTTCTCTTTCTTTTTCTGCTTTTGCCTTTATAGCCCTAAGTGCATCAGCAGCCGCAGAACCAGTATATCCACCAGTACTTCCAGATCCTACGCCACCTTGATTTTGCTGATTTCCTGTGCCAGTTCCTACTCCTGCCGCTTGCCCAAAAGTACCACCTGCATCATTATAATTCCCGTTGTTGCCAGCATTTGAAGCGTTGTTATCACCTGCTCCACCACCTTCGCCACTGCCACCACCATTATCTATAGCTATAACACTAAATTTATCCCACAATTCATCATAATACTCTGCTCCTTCCATCTTATGTCCTACAGTTTTTTTCTTAGATGTTGACTCAGCCACTGCAGTCGCAGCCAAATATGATTCATTATTCACATATGGCAATACAAATGAAAGTAACAATATACTTACTGAAAATACTGATAATAGTTTTTTTACTTTAAAATTAAGCATGTGATAATTATATAATTATTTTGTGAATTTTTTGTTAAAAGTCCTAATTCATTACATCTTCAATAGCTTTGATCTCTATATCTTTATATTTCTTTAACATTGTTTCATCTATACTATCCACGTTAGTTTTTGGTAAAAATATTTTTTTATAGCCAAGCTTTATCGCTTCTTTAAGTCTTAAGTTTATATTTATAATTCCTCTCACCTCACCCGAAAGGCCAACCTCTCCACAATATATACAGTCACTTCTCAGTGCTACATTTTTATATGATGATAGTATGGCCATAATTATCGCAAGGTCTATAGAAGTATCTTTAATCTTTAGCCCACCTGTGATATTCACATATATATCAAACTGATATAATGGAATATTCATTCTCTTTTCCACTATAGCTATTAATAAATTAAGCCTATTTGAATCTGCTCCATTAATAGTCCTTCTTGCTATGCCAAATGCAGATTTAGTTACAAGTGCTTGAACCTCAAGTAATATTGGTCTTCCTGATTCAATTATACAAGTAACGACACAGCCAGTCGCATTGCTTGGTCTACCTTCCAAAAAAATCTCTGATGGATTTTTAATCTCTCTTAATCCATCACCAGTCATTTCAAATACAGCTAATGTATCTGATGAACCGAATCTATTTTTAATACATCTAAGTATCCTTAAATTTTTAAGTTGGTCATCTTCAAAGTATAGTACTACATCAACTATGTGTTCAAGTAGTTTCGGTCCAGCCACTGTGCCTTCTTTAGTTATATGTCCTACTATAAAAGCACTGATATTATATTCTTTGCAAATTCTAAAAATTGCTTGGGTGCAAGACCTTACCTGAGTAATTGATCCTGGCACCTTGTCATCAATGTTTAAAGCCATAGTTTGTATAGAATCAATAATAAGAACTTCCGGTTTAGTCTTTACTACAGTAGCAAGTATAGCATCCATATTTGTATCAGATATAAACTTTACACTATCGCTAAACTTTCCAACTCTATTTGCTCTAATTTTTATCTGATTTAAACTTTCTTCTCCTGAAACATATAAAACACTGATTCCCTTATCGCCAAGAGCTCTAACTATTTGCAATAATAAAGTTGACTTTCCAATTCCAGGTGCTCCGCCTATAAGAGATAGGGAACCTCTAACTATCCCGCCTCCAAGTAAATTATCAAACTCTGATATTGAAGTAAGGATCCTTTCTTCTTTAGCTTCTTCAATATCACTTAGCGACTTTGCTTCGATGGCATTTGTAGAAATATTTATCCCTATAGAATTACTTATTGTTGTGTTGACCTTTTCTTCTTCTACAAATGAATTCCAAGAGCCACAACTCGGACACTGCCCAAGCCATTTGGCTGATTCAAATCCACACTCTTTACAATAAAATACTGTTTTATTACTTTTCTTGCTCATCGTCATTCTTAATCACAAGTTTTTTGTTTTTAGCAACTATAGTTATACTATCTCCAGCATGTATATTACCCTTCAGTTTTTCTTCAGCCAATAAATCAGTGAGCATTGATGTAAGTGTTCTCTTTAGTTCTCTTGCACCAAATTCTTCTTTATATCCATTCGTAAGTATCAACTCTTTTGCTGACTTCTCAATCTTAAAATCAATTTGTAAATTCTCTTTTGTTCTATTTTTAATTTCTCTGATATTCAAATCAAGTATCTTTGATACATCGTCTTTAGAAAGTTTATGGAATACTATTATGTCATCAATACGGTTAATAAACTCTGGTTTAAATATTTTTTTAACTTCACTTATGACATTATCCTTCATCTCTGCATAATCTTTCTCATCATTACTATCTAATGTGTCAAAACCAGGTTTTGTATTGTCCACTATCCTATTTGCACCTACATTTGAAGTCATAATGACAATAGAATTTTTGAAACTAACCTTCCTACCCATAGAATCTGTCATATGACCTTCATCAAGCACTTGAAGCAACACATTGAATATATCTTCATCTGCTTTTTCTATCTCATCAAAGAGCACTACAGAATATGGATTTCTACGAATTTTTTCAGTAAGTTGTCCACCTTCATCATGTCCAACATATCCAGGAGGAGAACCAATCAATTTAGATACAGTATACTTCTCCATATATTCTGACATATCAAGTCTTATTAAATTCTTCTCACTTCCAAATAAAGTGTCACTGATTGCCTTGCACAACTCAGTCTTACCAACACCAGTAGGTCCAAGAAATAAGAAGGTACCAATAGGGCGATTTGGATCTTTTATACCTACCCTATTTCTTCTTATTGCCTTAGCAATGATATTTATAGCATCATTTTGTCCTATAACTTTCTTATGAAGAGTATCTTCAAGCTGAAGTAATCTTTCATTTTCATCTTCAGTCAATTTTTTAACCGGTATCTTTGTCCATCCTGATACCACATCTGCTATATCTTCTTCAGTGACTCTTAATTCATTGGCCTTTCTTTTTTCTTCTATACCCTTTATTAATTCGTCATACTTATATTTCTTTGCAAGTTGTTTTTTCTTAACCTCAGACGCCTCTTCAATCATATCTTTAGAAATCAATTTTTCTTTCTCGACCTCAAGTGCTTTGATTTCTTCAGATAACTCTTTTACCTCTTTTGGCATATCAAATGATTTAATCTTTAATTTACTACACGCTTCATCAATTAAATCTATGGCCTTATCAGGCAAATTTCTATCTGGTATATATCTTGTACTTAATTTAGTTGCAGCAACTATAGCCTCATCACTAAT
>OMRR01000180.1 GCA_900313535.1 uncultured Eubacteriales bacterium | reverse complement strand
TGTTAGTAGTAAGAACAAACCAACGGCAATATTCAACTATCCAGAATATCTTAAATCACTTTTAGGAAAAAAGGATAATAAATGATTAAACAGGACTTACAACGCTGGTTTAATACTCTATCATTAGATGACCGCCTAGCGTTGCAAATATTCGTGGTAAAATTATATGGAATGGAGATAAGCGAGAAATGAGCAATATAAAAGATTTGAGGTTTGATGATAAAAACTTCAACGACCACACCGAATTTGGTATGTCACTTCTGGAGAAATCATTACAAGATTATGGTGCAGGACGGTCAATACTTATAGACAAAAACAATAACATTATAGCTGGTAATGGTATAGTAGAGGCCGCGGCGCAAGCGGGCATAGAAAATGTGCGTATAATTGAAACACAAGGAGACGAGCTAGTAGCTGTAAAGCGCACAGATGTAGATTTAAACACGCAAAAAGGCCGTGAGATGGCTTTTGCCGACAATGCAACAGCTTCGGTTGACTTGAGTTGGAACAAAGACAACATAGGCGAGTTTTTTACACCAGAAGATATTGAAAAATTTGGAGTAAAACTAGATTGGGCAGAAAAAGAAGATAATTTCATAGATATAGAAGAAAATCACTATCTTGTTGAAATACAATGCGAAAATGAACAACAACAACAAAACATTTTTGAAGAATTGCAACAAAGAGGATTAAAATGCAAGATAAGTTGAATTTTGATATTGAAAGAAAAAGCGAAATTGAAGAAACATTTAGAGTATCAAAAATAATTGGACAATTTGATTTAAAACTCGAGCATTCTAATGAACATTTTGTTGGTGAAATTACTTTGCCACAAGAATGGAACATAGGCGTAATTGTAGGGCCTTCTGGAACTGGTAAGACTACCATTGCTAAAGAATTATTTGGCGATAAGTTTTCTCATAATGTCTACACTCATAAATCTGTCATTGATGATATGCCACAAGACAAAACAATAGATGAGATAGGCAAAATGTTTTATGCAGTTGGCTTTGGCAGCACTCCTTCATGGTTAAAACCTTATAGCGTGTTGTCTAATGGCGAAAAAATGCGTGTAGATTTAGCTAATTCAATGTTAAAAAGTGATTTTTGTATTTTTGACGAGTTTACATCAGTTGTTGATAGAAATGTTGCTCAAACCATGTGCATTGCGACAAATAAATTTGTGAAAAAAAATAATAAAAAATTTGTGGCAGTTTCTTGTCATTATGACGTGCTAGATTGGTTGCAGCCTGATTGGTATTTTGACACTGGGCAAATGAAATGTTTTTTTGGGAAAAGCCACGCCCTCAAAAACAATTTACAATCAGAGAGTGTGGCAGACAAGAATGGCAAAAGCTTAGGAAGTATCATTATTTAAGTTATGATATATCTTCAGCAGCTCAATGCTATGGTTTATATGATAAAAATATGTTAATTGGTTTTTGTGCTGTTATTCATTTTCCCCACCCAGATAATCCAAAATTAAAACATATACACAGATTAGTAATACACCCAGATTATCAAGGGATAGGTTTAGGAAAAAAATTATTAAACTTTGTAGCTGAATTATATGCAAAACAAAATTATGATGTTAGACTTATAACAAGTGCAAAAAATTTGATTTTTGGGCTTAATCATGACAAAAATTGGGGTTGCACAAATTATGGCAGATTCAAAATAACAAATAGAACAGCAGATAAAGCATTAGTTAAATCTAGTTCAAAAGAAAGAATAACTGCAAGTTTTAAATATATTGGAAAGGAATAAAAGCAGAATAATTTATGTGATATAATATAAGTATGAACCCTGTAATCATAGACGACACAACACAAATATTCGACGGTAAAAAATATAGGCTTTACAAAGGTCAAAGGTATTTTAAGAGAACTGATAAAAGAACAAGTAAAAGTGGAATAAAATATCTACATAGAGCCGTGTGGGAATACTATAACGGAGAAATACCGGAAAATAAAGTTATTGACCATATCAATAGAAACAGAAGCGATAATCGTATAGAAAACTTAAGACTTGCTACTTATAAGCAAAACAGAAAGAATGTATCTCCTGAGTTTAATAAAAAATGCAGAAAAACAATTTTGGAATATAATTCGCAGGATTATGGGAAATGGTGGCAAGATGAAGAAAAAAAGAAAAAACGCTCGGAAAAGTTGTCGTTATCTTGGAAAAATAGACCGTATATTACAAAAAAATGTTTAGTATGCGGTAAAGAATTCAAGGTCAAACACAATGTTGCAAGATATTGCAGTCCTATGTGTAGGCAAGTAAATTATTTTGAGAAAGGAGTTAGAATATGGCAACGCAAGACTACGAAGTAGGATATAAAAAGCCACCAGTAAATAGACAATTTGGGAAACCAGAAGGCAATAAACGACGGCAGGGGTTTTGGGACATTGAGGCATCCGCACGCTATAAACTGGAACAAATGTTAAAGCTATCAGAAAACGAATTGAAAATGGTTGCATTAGACAAGGAAGCACCATTATTTGAACGCAAGTTAGCTAATTGTATTGCTAAAGGCAACTGGAAAGAAATTGAGGGTATGATGAACCAAGTCTATGGACAACCGAAGCAAAAGATAGAAAGCGTGATTACAGCACCTAAGCCATTAGTAGATTTAACAGAACGTAAAAAAAATGGCGAGTAGTGTGATATAATCAAAAAACGCACCTTGAAAATATAACCCATAATTCAGAAAACCGTTTGTAATGCATAGACGGTTTTTTGTTATGTGTTATAATGGTATTACACCATTTAAACACACCTAAATAACTACTTTCATAATCGGAAGAACCGTCACTAACTGCGAGGCGGTTTTTTCGTGCTATAATCAAAGTGACCTCAAGAAAAAAATCTAAAAGAAAGAGGTGGTTATTTAATCATGGGGAGTGTATTTTGGCACTCCCTTTTTCTATGCTACAATCAAAACATGGAAGAGTATGCTAATATTTACTATTTCAGGATAATAAGTCGTATTGGGGGAACAGAGCAATTCTTATATGAAATGGCTAAAAAATATCACAAATATGATTTGACTATTTTGTATGATGAATGCGATTTAGACCAACTTTTAAGATTGAGTAAGTTAGTGCGTTGTATAAGACGTAAACCGGGGGTGATTTATCATGCAGAAAAAGCGTTTTATAACTTTAATATTGAAGCCATAAACCAGATAGAAGCCAAAGAACATATATTTGTGTGTCATGCCGTGTACCAAGAATTACAATTTGAGCCGCCAATAGACCATCCGAAGATTACTAAACTTCTAGGAGTAAGTAAATACGCAGAGGAACGTATTAAATTGCAAGAACAAGTGCAAAATGTGTACAAGCCAGTTGTACAATGTTATAACCCCCTTACGTTAGAAAAACCAGACAAAGTTTTGCGTATTATTTCTGCTTGTAGGCTTGAAGACAAAACAAAAGGTGGTGTTAGAACAACAAAATTAATTGAAGCTCTAGATAAATATTGCGAAAAGACGGGCAAGCATTATTTGTGGGCAATATTCACCAACAGCCTAAAAACGCAGATAACTTCCCCCAACGTGGCAATTATGAAACCAAGAATTGATGTGCGCCCATATATCGCAGATAGTGATTGGTTAGTGCAAGTGAGTAACGATATGGAAACTTATTGCTATTCTATGAATGAGGCTCTGGTGTATGGTACGCGAGTAGTGAGAACTCCGTTAAGCGTTGCTAAAGAATTAAAAATACCCAAACAAGCAGAGTTAGTGTTGGATTGGGATTGTGCAAACGCAGATGAAATAGCAGAAAAAATGTTTGAACCTGCTCAAGATTTCTCGTATAAACCACCTAAAGACGGTTGGGACAAGCTTTTAGTCAAAAAACCTAGTACATATACTTATCAAAAGAAAGAAGTGTTTATAAAGGCTTTACGTCCGTATTACGATATAGAATTGAAGAGTAATGTAAGCCCATGGGATAAACCATGGGAAGTTAGTATAGAACGAGCCAAAGAATTATATAAAAAAGGTTTAATTCGCATGTTATAATAAAAAGGTCTGAAGGGGGGTGGGGACTCTTGGATAGTGGCGTGCCACACTATAAACGGCTGTTGCAACGTATGGCTACCTTAACCGGTAGCCTTTTATGGTATAATGAAAACGAAAGGATTATCATGCCAGTACATGCAGTAAGGAGTGCCGGTGGAAAGATTATAGGGTGGCAATTCGGCACGACAGGTAAAATATACAAAACTAAACAAGAAGCTGAGGCGCAAGAACGCGCTATACGAGCGAGCGGAT
>OMRR01000023.1 GCA_900313535.1 uncultured Eubacteriales bacterium | reverse complement strand
TATTAGCAGTACGATTTGGATCATATTCTATTGCCATTACCTTTCCAGTGATTCCATCTTTCTTTCTCTTGAAATCATTAATTCTATACTTTTGCTTATTGCCACCGCCATGATGTCTTACAGTAATCTTTCCTTGATTGTTTCTACCTGCAGTTTTACTTTTCTTAGCAAGTAATGATTTTTCAGGAGTTGACTTTGTAATTACATCTGAGTTATCAAGAACTGACATTTTTCTTCTTGAAGGTGTATAAGCCTTAAATGTTCTGATAGCCATTTTTTAAATTCTCCTTTAATGATTTTGCGGATATTATCATCCATACTTATCTACTTATTAGAAAGTGAGTTAAAAAGTTCAATTTCTTTTGAATCTTCTTTTAAAGTAACTATTGCTTTCTTATAAGAATTTGTTCTTCCGACTGTAAATCCTCTTCTCTTTACTTTCCCGTCGTTATTAATAGTGTTCACTTTAGAAACTTTTGTTCCTTCAAACATTTTTTCAACTGCTTCTTTGATTTGATTCTTTGTTGCATCCTTGTGAACTATGAAGGTATATTTTTTATTAACCATTTCATTCATACTTTTTTCAGACACTACTGGTTTCTTTATAATGTCGTATGCTGTTAGGTTTGCCATTACTTATATACCTCCTCTATATTTTTTACTGCCTCTTTTGTGATAAGAACCTTCTCGTATTTAAGTACATCGTATACATTTAATTCGTTTACTCCAGAAGTTTTAACCTTTGGAATATTTCTTGCTGAGATAACTACATTCTTATCATTTGTATTAAGCACTACCAAAGACTTACTAAGTTTTAAATTATCTAATACCTTTTTGAAATCCTTGGTTTTAATTTCATTCATTTTTAATTCATCAACAACTACTAAGTTATTATCTTTAACGCAGTTAGTTAATGCTGATTTTAAAGCGGCTCTTCTTTCTTTCTTATTCATGTCCATATCATAGTCTCTTGGTACAGCCGCAAATACTACTCCGCCACCTTTCCATTGTGGAGCTCTTATAGAACCTTGTCTTGCATTACCAGTTCCTTTTTGTCTCCATGGCTTCTTGCCACCGCCTCTAACTTCAGCTCTTGTCTTTTGCTTTTGTGTTCCTTGACGATTATTAGAAAGGATAGTTACACGTGCTTTGTGAAGTAAATGTTCATTAACTTCTACACCAAATATTGCATCGTTTAAATCAATAGTTCCTACTGATTTGCCGTCCATATTATATACAGATACATTTGCCATATTATTCTACCTCCTTTCTAAACCTTTACTGTTTCTTTTATAGTTATAAGAGATTTATTTGGTCCTGGGCATGCACCTTTTATTAAAATTAAATTCTTTTCTACATCAACTCTTACAACTTCTAAGTTTTGTGTTGTTATTGTTTCAACTCCCATGTGACCAGGCATTCCTTTTCCTTTTCTAACTTTACCTGGTGTAGTAGCAGGTCCATTTGAACCTTGGTGACGATGAAACTTTGAACCATGCTTCATAGGTCCTCTGTGTTGACCAAGTCTTTTGATTACACCTTGGTAACCTTTACCCTTAGTAATACCTGTCACATCAACCTTATCACCTACAGCAAATATGTCTGCTTTAATCTCTTGATTAAGTTGATACTCAGATGAGTTTTCAAATCTGAATTCCCTCAAGTATTTTTTTACTGAACAACCTGCTTTCTTAAATTGTCCAGCATCTGGTTTGTTTACAAGTTTTTCTTTTGCATCTTTAAAGCCAACTTGTACAGCTTCGTAACCTTCTTTTTCACGAGTCAATACCTTAGTAACTACACAAGGTCCTGCCTCTAATACAGTTACTGGAATGAGCACACCTTTGTCTGACCAAATTTCTGTCATTCCTAATTTTTCTGCGAGTATTGCTTTCTTCATGTTATAATTCTCCTTCCGTAGATGTCGGAACTTTTAGTTCACATCCACTAATTGTTTTTCATTTTGATATCAATGGCCACACCTGCAGGCATTTCTAAACCTTGAAGTGTATTTGTGATTTGAGAACTTGGACTTACGATATCTATAAGTCTCTTGTGAGTTCTTTGCTCAAATTGTTCTCTTGAATCTTTGTACTTGTGAACAGCACGAAGTATAGTAACCACTTCTTTCTTTGTAGGAAGTGGAACCGGTCCTGAAACTATTGAACCAACTCTCTTGCAGTTGTCTACAATCTTTTGTGCTGCTTCATCAACTAAACTATGATCATAACCTTTTAAGATTATTCTCATTACTTGCTTTGCCATAAAAAAAGTCGCCTCCTTTGAACTTTTTAATCTCTGTTCACATGCGGTGACTGTACACGGCTTCGGGCGTATCGCTAAAATGTGAGTCAAAAAAATAAACCCAAATATGTATACAGTGACTTGTTATCAAATTATTATTGATACTTGCTCCCTATAAAAAACCAAACTAATATTATTAATTTTATTAGTCTGCAACCTTATAGATCCATGCTACCATGTCACAGCCTTACTATATTAACAAAAATGCACAAAAAAAGCAAGGGTTTTTCTTGCTTTTTTGGCAATTTTATTAAGAAAATATTGAATAACAATGGGACGAACTTTATTGATAATTATGCATTTTTATTACACAATATACATATTCAACTTGCTAGTTATATGCAAATTTAATCAATAGTATGCATCGAGACACCATTGGATATCGGACATTGCATATATTCGCATGGAAAACTCCTAACTATTTTTTATAGTTTCTTTAAATTCCATTTGTATTTTTAATATTTTTCAATCAGAAACTTTAAATTATCATAATACTTATTTTCATCTTTATATTGATTATAAAATTCACTTTTTTTAAACTCTTTTCTAACTTTATCCATATTCTTATTTAAATTATCTGACACATTTTTTCGCTCCTTCTCTTAATACTATAATTATTGTTGTTTATATACTTAACTGCATTTGCTTTCTCTAGTATATCTTTTGCTTTTTCACTGCCTTCAATTACCTTATAAATACCATTTTCAAAATCTGATATAACGAGTGACAATGGCTCATAGGTTTCTTTTTCTACAAAATCATTCAGCATAAATGCATCTATAAAATTCATATAGCCACTTAACCCAGACCCATATTGTGCAAAAAAGTCTCTCTCATTTTCTATAGCTTTATATAGTCTTTCTGAATACGTATAACCTTTATTTAAATAATAATTCTTAATCTCATATAATGTTAAATCAATCCTATCATATACACCATACTCTCCGCCCCGTGCCATATTTATAGTCGTCATATCTGCATATCTATTAACAATTACTTTTTTTTTCATACAAGGCCATATCATATGCCCACCAATCGTCCTCGCTACAAGTAAAAACTCTCCAGTCTCTTTTTCATTTATACCTGCCTCTCTCATCGAAGGTCGCGACGGTCCTATATAATCAATTGTATAATTTATTACTTTGTCAGTTAAACACAGATACCACCGCTTTTCATTTATTCTCAAATTTGTCAATTTCTCAAAATCTTGATACAATTTTTTACTATAACTATCAGGGTCTTTATAACACTGTCCTTTTATTGTAGCTCTAACCGAACAGTTCACTTTACTATCATCACAGTATTTATAATCCAATGGGGCATATGTATATTTTCCATTTTCATCCATTGCATTAGATAAATAATTATATTCTGGATCAAGTCCATTGTTATTTTTTATTCTTAACATTTTACCTCCCTGATTTATTACTGATTATAGTTTATACACATTAAACTAATGTAAAACTTTTTATAATATTATTCATCAATTTAACAAATGATGTATCTTTTACTTTCATATCCTTACTTAGGATTAAATTTACATCAACGGAGCAAACATCTTAAGCACCGCACCAAAGAATCTCTGTATTGCTGGAATTTTTATAATTTCTTCAAGCGTCATTTCTTTGCTATCATTTAATACGTTGATAAAATCATCTTTAATATCATCAAGAGCACTATTGTCACCAAAAATATATACGCCATTTTCATAATGTAGATATAGACTTCTATAATCAAGATTAGCTGTACCCACCACAGACCTTATATCATCTTGTAAATATACTTTAGAATGTATGAAACCAGGCAAGTACTCGTATACCTTAGCACCAGCAAGTGTAAGCGATCTATAATAACTTCTATTTACATAAAATACATATTTTTTATCCGCTATTCTTGGTACTATAATTTTTATATCTACACCCCTTTTTGCCGCAGCTTCAATAGTATCTACAAGTGCCTCATCTATTACAAGATAAGGTGTCATAATATACATATAGCGATTTGCAGAATTAAACATATATCTATAGATTTGTAATGATATATTCTCTGATAAATTTGGATAATCAGTATAAGGTACATAGAAATGGTCATTACTAATTAAATCACTTTTATTTTCAAATTTTGGTAAAAATCTATCGAAATCAAGTAAATTAGTTTTTGAAAGTACATGCCAAAGTTGTAAAAACATAATGGTAAAACTTTCCACTGCAGCGCCATAAACTTTAATACCTGAATCTTTCCATTTTCCAAATCTTTCATATAAATTTGCATACTCATCAGCAATGTTTATACCGCCAGTATATGCAATTTCATTATCAATAACAATTATTTTTCTATGATCTCTATGGTTTTGTGTATTTGACAACAATGGTGAAATTGGTTTAAATATTTTTGCATCAATATTATATTCCTTCAAATATTTGCAATATCTACGATTGAAAAACGAAATACTATTTAAACCATCAACAATAATTCTTACTTCAATGCCCTGACTAGCTTTTTCTTTTAAAATCTTAAGCATCTCTTGCCATATTATGCCATCTGACAATATAAACATTTCAATAAATATAAACTTTTTAGCATTGACTATGTTGGCAAATATATCTTCAAACACATTTTTGCCATCATCAAAGTATTTTACTTCAGTATTTTTATATAGTGGAATTTTGGGATTGTTATAAAAATAATTAAAAAATGAAATTTCATTTGAGAATTCTTCTCTAATTAAATCATTATCAAGATTTTTAATAAATTCATGATTATTTATATTAAGCTTAAAGTTTTGCGAATATGTAAAATCGTAATTTTTGTTTGACTGTATTACTATGCGTCTTAATTTATTTCTATTTAAATTAAACAAATTTGAAAACTCTAATATAATATATAATACTGCACCAAGACCAGGCATTAATACAAATACTATCATCCAAGTTATTTTAAATGAGTCTTTAACTTTTTTAGAATTAACAAGATAAAATATCTCTACAATATTTAAAAAAACTACAAAATAATGTATACGCGTATCATTTATATAGTCAATAAAGTATATAATCATAAATACTTCAAAAAGCATAAATAGGATAATAAAGAACATTGGAGAAAATAAAACCTTTAAAATAGAAATCTTTTTCCTATTATTAGCAAATTTACTATTTGGATTTAAAACTTCATTTTGCATAAATATTTCCTATGTTCTACACAAAAACATTACCCACTCATCTTCACGATAAACTTCATATGAAAGTATATTTTTATCATTTTTGATTGAAGCAATTATATCATCTTCTCTTTCTTTTATGATTCCACTAAGAATGAGATAACCATTACTATTTAAATATGATGATATTTTACCCTTATCCAATAATGAAATAATCACAGGCGCTAAAATATTAGCAACAATCACATCATATTTTTGTTTTGAAATTTTATTCTTTAGCCACTCATCAGTTAAAATGTTTCCGAAAGCATATTGAAAATTAGCAACAGACTCACTATCATTTTCATCATTATCTTCACTTATCTTTAAACCATTAATACAATTTAATTCTAAGTTTTCAAGTAAATTCATCTCGACACTTTTATCAATATCTATACCATATATATTCTTTGCACCTAATTTCATAGCAATTATACTTAAGATTCCTGATCCCATACCGACATCAAGGAAATTATCAATATTTATTGAAGATATCACTTTTTTGATAGCCATTATACATAATTTAGTTGTTGAATGTCTTCCTGTTCCAAACGCATTGCCAGGTTCAATATATATATTAGTTCCAGATTTGGCACTATTCTTTTCCCAACTTGGTAATATAGTAATATCATCTATTTCAAGTTTTTTAAAATTCTCTTTCCACTTATTCAAAAAAACTTTATCATCAAGCAGTGTTTCACTTATAGTTAAAGGTCCCATATCAAGAAAATTTCTATAATCTTCAAGTTCTAATTTAATATTAGTAAGTATTGCATCAAACTCCTCTTTAGTAAACACGTTATCTTTAGATGGTATATAACTATTATCTACTAAATTTCTATCAGCACTAAACTCTTCATGCTCATCTTTGTCACCAATAGATATGTAAAAGCTTACTTTTGATTTTCCATCATCAATATTAATCTTAGGAATATCAACATACATTTTAGAAAGGTCATCGCTACTTAAGTTTTGATTATCTTCAATTTCTGCTCCTATAATACTATTGTCAAATAAAACTGAAGCGACTATATCAGTCGCCTCAACAGTTGTATCAATTGTAATCTTTTTCCATATCATATAATTTATATATTATCGCTAATGGAGTCTATGCGGATTTACCAATTATGTAAAATGCCACACTATTCCATACGATATAAGTGACATTATTACAAATGCAAGCAATATGCCAAAAAATATTGCGAGTGCTGATTTCTTAATATCCATATTAAATACTGAGGCAATAAGAGAACCAGTCCAAGCACCTGTACCTGGGAGTGGAATGCCAACGAATAATACCAAACCCCAAAATCCATATTTATCAATTTTAGGTTTATTATTTATAGCCCTTTGTTTAAAAAATAAAGCAATCTTTTTAGTAGGCTCCCACTTCTCCATCATAGTAAAGATTTTATTTAAAAATAAAAGTATGAATGGTATTGGAAGTATATTTCCTATTATACATATAATGGTAGCTTTTAAATATGGTATTTTAAGTATCGCAGAAGCAAGTAATCCACCTCTAAGTTCCAAAATCGGCATCAAAGAAATAATAAAAACAATCATTTCTTTTGAAATTGTCTTTCCAAACTCACTTACAAGTTTTGCTACTATACTTTCCAAAAATGTATTTACTCCTATTTACTAATTAATTCCTTAGCAAGCTTTATAGCATCGTCCAACTTGCTAGCATCTTTTCCTTGTCCTTGTGCAAATTTTTCTTTTCCACCTCCATTACCACCTAATGTCATAGCACACTGCTTTAATATGTTTCCTGCATGAAGCCCTTTAGATACTGCAGTATCAGATATAGATACAACTATTGCAACACCTGCATCGTTTTTAGAAAATGCAACTACTGCATAATCTTTTATCTTATCTTTCATACTGTCAACTAAATCTTTTAGTTCATTGATGCCCTTACCATCAAACTTATCAACAACTACATTTAATCCACTAATACTTTCAGTTTTTACATCAGATACTTCATTTTGAGAAAGTTGTTTCTTTAATGATTCATTTTGGGATTTAAGTTCCTTTACATCTTTAATTAATAAACTAACTTTTTCAACTGTGTCTTCATTTCCAGATTTAAGCATTGATGATATTTCGTTCAATTTTTTAGTCTCTTCATTGTAGTAATTTATAAGTGTATCTGATGTAATAGCTTCTATTCTTCGTATTCCTGCAGCGGCACCTGACTCTGACAATATTTTAAAACATTTGACTTCAGATGTATTATCAATATGCGTTCCACCACAAAGTTCAAAAGAAAAGTCTGATATTTTTACAGTTCTAACAATATCACCATATTTTTCACCAAAAAGTGCCATAGCACCTTCTTTTTTTGCTTCAGTAAGTGGCATTTCTCTTTTGACTACTGCAATAGATTCATTGATTTTTTTATTAACTATATTTTCAACTCTTCTAATCTCATCTTCCGTCATAGCTTTAAAATGAGTAAAATCAAATCTAAGTCTATTAAACTCTACAAGAGAACCAGCTTGCTCTACATGTTTACCAAGCACCTCACGCAATGCCGCTTGCAAAAGATGAGTTGATGTATGATTGATCGCAGTTAAATGTCTATTTTCACTATCTACTTCAAGTTTTACAACATTATCATTTGAAAAACTTCCAGATATAACTTTACCAATGTGTCCAATCTTAGTATTTAAAATCTTAATTGTATCGTATACTTCAAAAACCGAATTATTATATACTATCTTACCAATATCACCTGACTGTCCGCCCATCATCGGATAGAAACTAGTTTTATCAGTTATTATCACGCCTTCTTCATTTTCATTAATTGCATTAACTATGTTATTATTTGAAATAATTGACAACACCTTTCCATCACAATTTAAATCATTATATCCTATAAACTCAGACTTCATGTCCTTTGGTAAATCATTAAAAATAGTGGCATCAGCTCCCATATAGTTAGATTCTTTTCTAGCAGCACGAGCTTTTACTTTTTGCTCTTTCATCAAAGCATTAAATCTCTCTTCATCAATAGTATACTTTTTTTCTTCCAATATTTCTTTTGTTAAATCAAGAGGGAACCCATATGTATCATATAATCTAAATGCATCATCACCAGACATGATACCATTCTTTATATTTGGTATTATTTGATTTAAAATTTCAAGGCCTTGATCAATTGTTTGATTAAACTTATCTTCTTCAGACTTTAAGACATTTAAAATCATATCTTGTTTTTCAAACAATTCAACATAATGCTCTTTGTTTAATTTTATAACCACTTTTGCAAGTTCAGTCATAAAAGCTTTTTTAACTCCAAGTATTCTTCCATGTCTCACTGCTCTTCTCAAAAGTCTACGAAGCACATATCCTCTTCCCTCATTTGATGGTAGGATGCCATCTGAAATCATAAATGTGCAACTTTTTATATGATCAGCTATGATTCTAAGTGAAATATCAGATTTAGGATTATCTTTATATATATGATGAGTAATAAGACTTATGTTATCCATTAACTCTTTATTTGTATCAACTTCAAAAATTGAATCAACATCTTGGCATACTACTGCAAGCCTTTCAAGTCCCATACCAGTATCTATATTCTTTTGTACAAGTTCAGTATAATTTCCCTTTCCGTCATTATCGAATTGAGTAAATACATTATTCCAAACTTCCATGTACCGATCACAGTCACAACCTACTGTACAATTTGGTTTTTTACAACCATACTTTTCTCCTCTATCATAGTATATCTCACTACAAGGTCCACATGGTCCAGAACCATGCTCCCAGAAATTATCTTCTTTTCCAAATTTAAATATTCTCTCACTTGGTATACCAATCATATCATGCCATAAATCATATGCCTCTTGGTCATCAACATATACAGATGGATAAAGTCTATTTGGGTCAAGACCTAAGGTTACAGTGAGAAATTCCCAGCTCCAAGTAATTGCCTCTTTTTTAAAGTAATCTCCAAAAGAAAAATTTCCAAGCATTTCAAAAAATGTGCCATGCCTTGCAGTATGACCTATATTATCTATATCGCCAGTTCTTATACATTTTTGACATGTTGTAATTCTTTTTCTAGGCGGCACTTCTAATCCTTTAAAATATGGTTTCAATGGTGCCATACCAGAATTAATGATAAGCAAACTATTATCATTTTGAGGAACCAAAGAGAAACTTTTAAGTCTAAGATGTCCTTTAGATTCAAAAAAAGACAAAAATAACTCTCTTAATTCATTAACTGAATACTTTTTCATAAAAAATCTTACTCCGCGTTATTAAGTTTTTCATTTTTCTTCTTGGCCATATATATACCAAGTTTTACTGCTATCATTATAATAATGATATAAAAAATCACTAAAATAATTTGCTTTAATGCCTCTCCAAATACAAATTCCATAATTTATACCTCCTATTGCAAGAAACCTTTATAAGTTTCAAGTATTTCTCTACATTTTTTTTGTTTTTCTTCATATAAATATTTATTAGTATTGTACTCTATGTCAATTGAAGAATCTAATGTATTTTGAATTTCTGAAATTGCAAAGTCTATATTTTTTTGAAAATCATCAATATCAAGCTCTAATCTATTAAAATCCTCATCGTCGAGTTTATCATTTAACACTCTTACTATCTCATACATTTTTTGTGTATATACATTCTGTGCTACATTATAATACTCAGATTTTTTTATCATATCTATATCATACGAAAGTTGTTCTTTTAATATATCATCAATACTTGTTAAATCATTATTTAAAAAATTATAATCTACACCATTTAAATCATTATTATAAATTTTAATAGCTAATTCGTTTTTATAATACTTATCATAATTAATTGTATTCCTTTTAAAATAGAACTGATTAATAAAAGTTAAAAGCAAAAGAATAAGCACAATGATAGATAAAACTATTAAATTCTTAATGAAGTTTTTATTCATTTTATGTATTGATTATTCTTCTATAATATGGATAATATGCATCAAAGGTACCTATACTTACATTATTGACACTTCCATTTTCATGTATTACAGTCATCTTCCCATCTGGCGCCCATTCAAGGAACATCATTACATGAGAATCAATGCCAGGTCTAACAATTATATCACCAGGCATTAAATCTTTTCTAGTAATTTTCATTCCTTCAGTAGCAAGTTTTGCTGTTCCTTCTGACTTTATAATGTACTTATTAAATGCTGTACCATATACCCAATTAACCCATCCAGAGCAATCAAGGCCTTTCAAACATCTACCCTTATAATCAGCGGGGACCTTAGTACCAAAATTATTTGTCTCATACCCAAATCTTGATGTCTTTCCACCATAATAATATGGTATCCTTCCTACAGATCTAAGTGCTGTCTCAACAACCATTTTTCTATTTTTCGTTGTTTCTGGATCAAGTCGGCTTAAATAATAATTAATTTCTTCTTGAGTGAGTGGTTTTACAAAATCTATATATGATATGCTTATGCCATACTCATCATCCCAATCTCTATACGAAAGATTTCGGGCATTGTTAATCATAAATGCATCCCAACCATGCCAATTCTTAGTATAATTTAATCCTTTGTTTCCATAATTCTTATCAATGCTCACTAGTCCTCTTGATGCGTCTAGTGTAAGTACAGTTACATATAAATTCAAATCAATATGCCCTGGACAATAATTTAGTCTTGATTTTTCTTCTCCACTAAATATACCATCTACGTACGAACTATAATCACTTGGGTTAATTTCTATTTCATCACTCTGTATCCTATGTAATTTTCCAGATTTGTATGGTATATCTTTTGGTAATACTTTTTGTGTTTCAGTAGTAGTTTTAATTTTATCATAAGTAATATTTATATCTGCTTCACTTAAAGTGGATATATTTGGGTCATCATAATGCATACAACCTGAACAATAATAGACTTCACTTATACTTGCAACATAAGTATATGAGTTATCAAACAAATCATAACAATACTTTAAAAAAGTACTTGTATCATATGGATTTCTATAATAAGTATACACAGAAGCCATACTCATTATATCCTTGATATTATTATCTTCATCAATTGGATTTCCATCTCCATCCATATAATGAATATTGACGTTTTGAAAGTTCTGAATGAACCATGTATGTCTTTTATCTTTTTGATGTGATGAAACTTCAGGGTTATACTTTCCAATTATACTAAAACCATTATAATGATATTGTCTAACAATATTTACAGGGTTAGTACCGCATAAATTATAAAGTGACTGATTTAAAGTTCTATATCTATTTTGCAATTTCTCATATATTTGAAATGCAGACGACTTGGAAGTATCTACCTCAAATAACTTCTCTTCATCAGATACAACTGGTATTGGTGCATTAGCTGCGAAATATTTTTTGTCTTCATCATCTTCTACCGTTTTATATACTTTTGCAAGATTTAGGTTAGAAGGGCTTAATGAATCATTGTTTTCATTCGCATTATACACTCTGTAGTAAGCTTCATTTAGTACATCCTCTTTATCAGTAACATATTTATATGGTTTCCTTGAAATTGAATGAAAGTTTGATTTATCACTCACACTATTAACAATTCTATATAATAATATACACGATATAAATATTAAAACTAAAATCAATAGTCTTTTTATGAACTTTTCACTATTGAAAACTTTTTTTTGTGTAACTTTATTCTTTTCAGATTTCTTTTTAATACTAAATTGCATATTTATTTTCTAATTCAGATAATACTTTCTCGAAATAATCTGGCAAATCACTTTCAAATTTCACTCTCTCTCCAGTACTTGGATGTGTAAATTCAAGATAGTAAGCATGAAGAATTTGTCCATCTATATCTTTAAAATTTTTGTCTACTTTTCCATATACTAAATCTCCTAGTAACGGAGTCCCATTGTTTTTCATATGAACTCTGATTTGATGTGTCCTACCAGTCAACAAATTAAACTCTGCATAAGTATATCCATTAAACCTTTTTAATACTTTGTATTCAGTAATTGCCTCTTTTCCATTATTATCTATTCCCATTCTCAGCCTATTTCTTTTGTCTCTACCAATCGGTTTATTAATAACACCTTTATCATCTTTAATGTCGCCTCTCACAATTGCTTTATATTTTCTCACATTTGAATGCTCAGAAAATTGGATGGCAATAGATTTATGTGCATTATCATTTTTGCAAACGCATAACAATCCAGATGTATCTTTATCAATTCTATGTACAATTCCAGGTCTTATAACTCCATTAATAGTTGATAAATTATTCTTGCAATGATACATAATTGCATTTACAAGAGTACCATTAAAATGACCATTTGAAGGATGAACAACCATTCCTCTTTCTTTATTAATAATTAATATATCATCATCCTCATATAATATATCTATCTTGATATTTTCAGGTACAACATCAATAATTTCAATCTCTTTTTCTATAAGTTCTATACTATCATTGAGTTTCGTTTTATATGATGGTTTATTAACAACGTTACCGTTAACAAATACATTCCCATCATCTATAAGCGTAGTAATGTAAGTACGGCTATATTCTGAATTATCTTTAAGAAAAGTATCAAGCCTAATATTTATTTTATTTTCACTATCAATACTAAATATCATCTTTTTTTGTGAATATTATTATATATAACATTATTAGGCATCCACATGTTATAAGTATATCTGCAAAATTAAATACAGGAAAATCTATAGGTTTGAAGTAAATAAAATCAACAACATACCTATTTTTCACTCTATCAATAAAATTACCTATAGCACCAGAAAATATAAGTAATAAAAAAACATAATATAATACATTATTTCTTGAAAGTTTTAATTTATATAATGCAATAATTATAATTAATAAAACAAGTATCGTAAGAATTAAAAACAAACTAAATTGATTTTGAAGTATCCCGAATGCTGCACCTTTGTTTTCAACATATACAAAATATAAAACATTATCAACCACAGCATATGGCTCTTTGTTAAATAAATTAACATACGCAATTCTTTTTGTGATTTGATCAATGAAAACTAATATGACGCTTAATGTAAAAAATAAAATATATTTTAAGTAATTATTCTTCATTATTAAAACTGTGACTTAGGTGGCTGATAAAAACTTTGTAAATCTTGTGATAATCTTTCTGCATTTTGTCCAAAATTATTATTTTGTTGGTTCTGGTTTTGATATTGATTCATATTCTGATTAAAATTAAATCCTTGATTATAAGGGAAGTTTGCAGGTCCTTGTTGTTTGTTTCCAAAGTCAAAACCTTGTTGGCCAAAATTAAAACCATATCCAGAACCTTGTTCAGGATTAAACTGAGCGCCATTAGTAGGAAGATAATCATATGCACCGATTGTTTCAGTCGACAAAGAAAAGATGTATTGTTTTTCTCCCATTTTTTTACATTCTCCATCAAGTGCATAAATTGCTCCAGAAATCACATCAATAATTCTAGTTGAAACCTGTGGGTTTGCAACTTCAACATTCACCATGGCAGTAAAACCACTTTTAACATCTTTTATAATTGAAAATGATTCTTCAAATGTCTTTGGTACATATACTTGAATTTTTCCATTGCTTCTATTTCTTTGAGTTTGAACATTTTTTGCCATTTCAAAACCATGGTTACTCAAATCAAAAGGCATTGGTTTATTTTGCATTTTACCATCAGAATTATTCTTTTTAGTAAATGATTTTGGCAATGAAAACATATTACTTTGTTGATTATTATCAACAAACTCATTCTCATCTTCAAACATCATGTCATCATCAGCATTAAATATGTTTTTAACTGTTTTTGCAACTTCCTTAAAAATACTCATTTTTGCCTCCTAAACCTTTATTATATCACATAAATTAATCATTTGTATATAATATTCTTTTATGAAATTAAGTCCCCTTCTCCAATATCATTGGCATCTAGAGCTATATGGTCATACAATGATATACCATTTATAGTTTGTTTTTTTATAATAGCATATTCATTAGTTCTATCAATTACATCTACATTTTTAAATACAGCATATCCTTTGTTCATATTGTATACGCCATCTAACTTAACTACCTCGCTTAGTGAATAATTATCATTATAACGATTTGATAATACATCTCCAAATTTAAGTTTTGATAAAGTATCGTCTATAGATATATAGCAATAATCATTATCTTCTTTTGAAATATTACAAGTAATTTTTTCTTTTTGACCATTTATACCAACTTTATAAATAATGTTCTCATTTGTCTCCGTGTCCTTTTCCACAATATTCTTTGGAATTATGTAGCAATTCTTTGATGTTATTGATTTTATAGGTATTTTATACCCACTAATCATTTTATTCTCAATTTCAAATTCAA
This sequence comes from uncultured Eubacteriales bacterium, assembly GCA_900313535.1. Classification (GTDB taxonomy): domain Bacteria; phylum Bacillota; class Clostridia; order Lachnospirales; family Lachnospiraceae; genus UBA3633. Next base: position 11,256 of record OMRR01000023.1, on the reverse strand, counting down.
CAACTCTTTTGTCTATAAATCTTTCTGGATACTCTGAAACTTTAAGTTTGAAATGCTTTTTATTGTCATTGCCAATAAAGCTCTCTATCCTACCATTTGTATTTATATTCTCATTTACAAATTTAATTCTTACAAAATTATTCTTGTAATTATCATAGTCATACGAGCTGTCAAAAACAATTACAAATTCAGGATTTTTAATTATTTTATAGACTTTATCTCCACCATTAACTTCATTCATATTATTTAAATACTTAATATTTGTGAACTTTTTAATTAATTCATCATTAAAATTCTCTATTTTTTCTTCTTCATATCCATCAACCACAAATGCAACAAGACCTGCACATCTTGAATAATTTTTTTCTTTTGCATCAATTTCACTTTCAAAATTAACATTTTCAAGTTGTTTTATAACACTTATTTCATTAATAACACTATTTAAATTATTTTTCGCAATATATATATTAGAAAAATCATAATTTGTTATAGAGTTAGTATACAAATTGATATTTTCTTTAATACTTTTCCTATCATTATCATTTAAATCATATAACTGCACATCACTCAATGTATCATTAATAGTATAAATTAATGCCCCCCTATTAACTCTATCAGCATTTGTGACAAAGAAATTAATATAGCCACTATTTACACATTTAGTAACATCCTCATCACGATATATGAATCCTTTATGTCTATCAACGTTAACAATCTCCCCTGCGTTAACTTCATAAATCTTTACAGTATCGCTATTAAATATTTTTATAAAATTAGTAATTATATACACCAATATAATTACAAAAAATATAAACGAAATCTTAAAGAAATACAAAATAAAATTGTGCTTAATTGTTATATCTTTAGTTTTTTTTGATTTAAAAAACATTATTTTGATATGGCACTTAACAATGAATTAGAATTATAGTAAGAGTTACGTTTTGATTTAGCATTTAGCACCACACTAATAAATCTATTGGCACTTGCCTTTTCTTCAACTAATAACACAAGGCAACTACCAGCAATTTTAGTATTTCCAGTTTTGCCACCAATCAAATTAGTATTGTTACTTAGCATCAATTCTTCTGTTACAAAATAATTTGTGTTTACCCACTTTTCTGTTCGCATCGTGCCATCACTTTGCAATATATTTGCACTATACTCTTTAGTATTTGATATTTTACCAAACAAATCATACTTTGAAAGTTCCCTTGTAATTAAAAACAAATCATATGCTGTGGTATAATGATATTCTTCATCTAATCCATGAGGATTTGCAAAATGTGTATTAAGTGCTCCTATTCGTTCCGCTTCATTGTTCATCATTATTATAAAATTATCATAACTACTTGATACATTCTCCGCAAGACAAAGTGCTGCATCATTACCAGATGGAATAAGTAGTCCATAAAGTAAATCAATTATTTTAATTTTGTCTCCAGACTTAAGATTTGCTACAGATACATCTTTTTCTAAATCTACGGCATCTGGACTTACATAGTATTCAGCATTTAAATCTTCACAATTTTTAAGCACAACTAAAGCTGTCATAAGTTTAGTCAAACTTGCCATTGGCATTTTTTTGTAAGGATCACAATACTTTGTGTACTTTGATTTACTGCTATTTAGGGAAGCAATAAAATAACTATCTGCACTTATATTGTCAACAATTTGATTTGTTTTAGTTGGCACGACTATGTCCTTAGCAGTTCCAATTGAAAACATACTATCATTTGCAAGGTATAAATTATTTATTAGTCTCTTTGAATCATAATCTAACTTTTTTTGACATGCAAAAGTGCATAATGATATACAAAAAACTAATACCAATAAACATACTTTTTTTATCACTTTTATATACATTATATACGAGTTTCTCTCCTAATATTTAATACAAATCCTATGCCCATATAAACTGAAAGTAATGATGACCCACCTTGTGAAAAGAATGGTAACGGAACACCAGTATTCGGCATAAGAGATGTCGCTACTCCAATATTGATAAATGTTTGCACACCCACCCACACAGCAACACCGACACATATTAAAGTTTTATAGTACTCTCTTTGTTTCGAGGCAGTTGATATACAACTAATTATCAAGAATATATACAATAAAATTATTATAAGTGAACCAACAAATCCAACCTCTTCTCCAACTACAGCAAATATAAAATCATTTTGAGCTTCAGCAAGCCAGTTACCATTTTTTACTGAGTTTGGAGAATCATTATTTATGCCTTTACCTGTTACCTTTCCAGATCCAATAGCAATAACTGCATTCTCTTGTTGATATTGTGCTTCATTCTTCTCTGTGCGAACAAAGAAAGAAGTAATTCTATTTTTTTGATAATCTCTTAAGAATGGCACATTATCTATAAATCCAAACCTAACAGATGAATATACAAGCATAAATGATATAAATACTATCCCACCAAAAATAGCAAACCACTTAAGTTTTAACTTAGATGCAAAAAGCATGCCAATAAATATCATTGTCAAGATCAATGAGCTTGACAAATTTGGTTGAATGAAAATTAATATAAATTGTAAAAAATAATATGTTAATACTTTAAGCAAATTACCAAACTTATTAATCATTATATCTAACTTTTCTATATACTTTGACATAAAAAGTATAAGAAATAATTTTGCAAATTCAGAAGGTTGTATTTCCATGCTTACAAAAGGAATTCTAATCCATCTAATAGAGTTTCTACCATAAGCAGTACCAGTTATTTGCACAAGTAATAATGCAAAAACCGATACTATTACAAATAAATAATACCTTTCCATAACTTTTTTTAAATTTAAAAAAGATATTAAAATACAAATTATTAGTGATGCAATAGATATACCAAGCTGTGACATAAATGAATAAATTCTTTCGCCAACACTTGATTGTATGAAAATTAATCCCATAATATTTAATACTATGCAGACTATCAATTGTAAAAACCCATAATTTTTTAAGTTAAAATCAAACATTATTCAGATACCGATATAGACTTTATATCATCAGTTCCTTTTGTAAGTATTTCTTCAAATGAAGTAACGCCATATAAATAATTATACACACGATTTGCAAGCGCAGCCGCATTACCAGATGAATATCCAAATGGTATAACAACATTTACTGCTACCTCTGGAGCATATTGAGGTGCAAACGACACAAACACTGCATGATTAGTTCTGTCATTTCTTTCCTGCGCAGTACCAGTTTTTCCACATACTTGTATACCTTGTGATTTAAATATAATCTTTGCAATTCCATCAGTAACCATTTTTCTCATTCCAGTATGCACAGTATTGAAACTTGCTTCTGTAATATGTAGCTCCTGCGCAAGTTTAGGCTCAAATTCGTATAATATGTTCCCATGCTTATCAACAATCTTTTCAAGCAATGACAAATCATATAATTTACCACCATTTGCAAGTGCGACAGTATATTTTGCCAGTTGAACATTATTATATGCATGGGTGCCCTGTCCCATGGCAGATCTTTCTGGGTCAGTATATGAGATTGTTGGTGCTAATTCATCTATTTCAACACCAGATTTTTTATCAAGCCCAAACATCCTACAATACTTTTGTAAAATTCTCAAACCAGTATCAGTACTGTAATAACCATTTTTATCCTTGGACATCTCGTGGCCATATTTGGAAAATACAACATTGCAAGAATTACTAATAGCATCTACAACATCTAAGTCACCATGATCATATGGATATGCCCAACACTTAATTGGTGGATCTATGGCATCAAAAATACCATTACAATTTATTAATGTATCTGCCTTAATCGTCCCTTCTTCAAGTGCTGCAAGAGCAGTTATAGGTTTAAACGAAGAACCAGGTGCCAATTGAGTTTGAGTAGAACAACAAACAAGTGGATATGATTTATTATTATTAAGTGACTCCATGTATTTTTTATTGTATACTAAATTATTATCATACGATGGATATGTCACTAAAGATTTTAATTTTCCAGTATTAACATCAGTGACAACAATGGAACCAGCATATGGATCTAATGCAAGATCTGAAGGTTTTAAAACCATATCTCTGACAAGTCTAATAAAGTATGTATACATATATTCATCTGTAGCTTTTGAAATTTTTTCATACTCTACATTATTCCACTCAAGAAAACCTTGCTCAAATAATGCCATTATCAGCAAACGGTTAGTAATATACTTTTCTTTAATAGCAAACTTATAAACTAATTTATCAAATTCTTCATTATCATCAAGTACACTCATTATATATGACACAAGACTATTATAGATTGTGTCTCTATCTCCATATCTTTCGTCAGCGTATATCTTTGTAGTATCTATCCAAGCCTCATCTATTGCTTTTATCAAAAAATCTCTAAGTGAGATTGTATCTTCCTTCCACCTTATATATTCATCAACATCTCTATCTATAGCATCAGACATCAGAATATTGTTATGTGTGTGTAAATATGTATATACATATGCGGTGAAATTCTGTGCAGTGTTAGTCAAATTCATTTGTATGTCAGCGTTTTCATCCATTAAGTTTGAATAAATAATTTGTTTTGCTCTTTCTTTTGCCTCTAAAAACAATCTATATATCTCTTTTTCCGCATATTTTGCATCATCAGCCATAAAATGATCTTTATCAAGTACATGATTATCAATCAAATGATAATATGCATCATGAGCAGATATTTCCATTTTTGAAGATGATAATCTAACATTTGATACATCTTTATTTACAATCTTTGACCCAAGTATTCCCGCAAGTCTTTGTTCAAGCAAATTGTAATTTGCAATTTGATCGTTAACTTTTATAGTTAAATATACATCTGCACCAGCCTTTGATTCATGTTCGTCCAAAGTTTCTAAAATCTTACCACCAGAGTCAACTACAATTCTTTTATAACCTTTAGTGCCACACAAATATTGTTCCATTGACTTTTCAATACCTAGTAAACCAACTTTATCATTTAAGTCATATTGATCATTACGCTCTTTTAATCTTTCTATGTGTGCTTCACTTGTCTGCCCTACATAACCAACTATATGAGCAAAATAAATTGCATAATTATATCTTCTAGCACTTGTTTCTTCAACGCTTACGCCTTTCAATATTCCAAGGTTCTCAAGAATTTCAGAAGCACATCTGCCACTAACATTTTCAGCAATTGTAGTTGGCTGATATTTTTGGTATGAAGTAAGCCTCATAGTATAATGTATACCAATCATATCTAGCATAGTCCTATCTGAAATAATAATTGGATTTCCATCATCATCAGTTATATAGTCCATTGCATATCTATGTTTTGAATACTCAAATGCTTCTTTTGCAGTAATATCTGATCTAAACTGATAATTTCTTCCCTCATCAAGGTCTGACACAAGTCTACCATATACATTGGCAATAAATGTCCTATGCTGTTTTTCTGAATTAGTTGTAAAAACAAAGTTATGTTTATCATCAATTTCTACAAAATATCTTGATGCAATATCACAATTGTACTTTTCAAGTATCTTTGCAAGTAAAAGTAACATTCTATTTCTATCATTAATATCTTTCTTATTTTGTTTATATGCATCAACATCGGCAATAGTTATATTTTTAACCAACTCATTATATGCAAGTATATTTCCATCGGCATCATAGATATTACCACGCGCAGCTGGTATAGTAACGGTTTTTACAGATTTTTGAACATAGTTTTGTTCATAGTACTCACCATTAATAATTTGCAAATCAAAAAGTCTTGATATTATCATCAAAAATAATACAATAAAAATGAAACCAATAGTATTATTTCTACTGTTTTCGCCTCTGAAAATTTCTTTAATTATATATAATACAAATTGCATAGTAGTTAAAATGTTTTTTTATGAAAAATATCTAATTTATATAATAACTTATAAATTATTACTGTAGCTATTAATGTAAACAAAACGCTTGGTAATATTATACTAACAAAATAATAAGATATATTAAATCTCCTCCGAATTAAAAAATGAGTAATATATATATATGTATTATAAGCAAATCCATTAACTAAACTTAAAATCATAGGTAAGGTAATAGAGTTATCAATAAATGATTCATTAAGCATACCATTTGCAAAACCAATTACGGAATAAATCAATATATATAAACCGAAGTCACCATTAAAATACATATCACATAATAGTCCACAAAAGATTCCTGTAAATATACCTATATCTTCGCCATACAATAGTCCATAAGAAAACGTAATTATCAATAACAAATTTGGAGAGCATGTAAATAATGGTATAAGTGGAAATATTGATGTCTGTATAAAAAACGCTAAAAAAATTATCAAAACATGTAATAATACTTTACTAAATTTTCCCAATCTAACATTTGTCATATTTTAATCTTTCATTGTATCAGATTTCAATCTTGTTATAACCATGACTTCAGTAATATTTCTAAAATCTGTAACAGGTATCAAATAGCCGCTTTTAGATAATTGATTATCATTGACATAAATCTCAGTTGCATATCCTATCAATATATTCGGTAAAAATTTTGAAGAAATATTTGATGTAACAATTTTATCACCATCAACAACTGCGGTATTCATATCAATACCCGTGAGTTTTAATCTATTATTTTTATATAATGTTATATCTCCTTCAACCATGCAGGCTTCAAATGAGTGTTGTGTCATCGCAGCTACTCTTGACTCATCATCAATAATAGATCTAACAGTTGCATAATTATATCCCACAGATGACACTATGCCACATAGGCCTCTATTTGAAAGTACATTCATATCGACTTTTATACCATCTTTGTAACCTTTATCGATTTTAAACACTTGAAACCATTCATCAGTGTCTTTTGAAATAACTCTTGCTGCGGTTTTAGGGTATATATCATACTGATTACCTAAATCATATAATTCTCTAAGTCGATCTGCTTCATACGATTTTGATTTTAACAAATTATTGGCTTCAGAAAGTGATGCTATTTGACTTTCAAGCAGTGCAATTCTATTATTTGCATCTTTTAAATCATTACTATTCATTGCTCGTTTTACAAATACCATTCCAACGTTATTTATGCCTTTCTGAATTGGAACAATAACACTAGAAAAAGTATTACGAACCCCCATTGTCAAACTTGGCACGTAATGGCTAAATGTAATCGAAGCAATTGAAAGAAGTATAACTATTATTATTATTATTTTACTATGCTGGTTTTTCATAGTTTAATTTTTTTCCACACAAAAAATTAGAAATAGACCCTCCATTTCTTCTGCTATTATTATATACTATAAATGTGTATTTTTCAATAAAAAATGGCAATAATGCCATTTTTTATTAAAAAAACTACAACAAAACTAATATTCTAAATAGAACTAGATAATTAATTTATACTATTTTTCATCATAAAATTTTTCGTCTTTTATAGCATCAGGCAAATATTGTTGTTCAACATAATGCCCCTTATAATCATGTGGATACTTATACCCAATTCCTCTATTTAAATCTTTTGCACCTTTATAGTGTGCATCTTGCAAATGCTTAGGTATTGGTAAATTGCCAGTTTCACTTACTAAATTCTGAGCGTTACCAATAGCTATAGTGCAAGCATTTGACTTTTTTGCTTTAGCAATATAGATTGCCGCTTCTGACAAAATCAAATTTGCCTCAGGCATACCTACTCTTTCAACTGCCAAAGCAGCAGAGGTTGCAATAACCAATGCCATCGGATCAGCAAGTCCCACATCTTCACTTGCACAAATCATCATACGCCTTGCAATAAATTTTATATCTTCTCCAGCATTTAACATTCTTGCCAAATAATATACAGCAGCATCTGGATCCGATCCTCTCATTGACTTAATAAATGCAGAAATTGTATCATAATGATTGTCGCTATCTTTGTCATAACTAAAACCATGCTTTCCAATACAGTCTTTTGCTATATCTAATGAAATATTTATCTTACCACTCTTATCCCTATCAACAGTCCTACTGGCTAGTTCAATAGCATTAAGTGCGATACGAGCATCGCCATTACTCATTAACGAAAGAAACTCTTTAGCATTATCATCAATACTTATGTCTAAACTCCCAAGCCCCTTTTCTTTATCATTTATTGCTCTATCTATCAATGCTTTTATTGCTTCATTAGATAATGGTTTTAATTCAAATATTCTTGATCTTGACAATAATGCTGAATTAACTTCAAAATATGGATTTTCTGTAGTTGCACCAATTAAAATGATGGTTGCATCCTCAACAAATGGTAATAAATAATCTTGCTGAGCTTTATTAAATCTATGAATCTCATCTATAAATAAAATTGTTTTTTTACCAGATGCAAGTTCATTTTTTGCAAAACTAACAACCTCCTTCATATCATCTTTTGATGCATTGGTTGCATTGATACTTACAAAATTTGCTTTTGTTGTGTTGGCAATAACTCTTGCTAAAGTGGTTTTTCCAGTTCCAGGAGGTCCATAAAATATTATTGATGATATCGAGTCAGACTTAATCATTTTATATAATAATTTATCATTTCCCAATATATCATCTTGCCCAACAACCTCGTCCAAAGTGGTTGCACGAAGTCTTACAGCAAGTGGGCTGCTATCTTCTTTATTTTTTTCAATTATCATATCTAATAAATCGCTCATATACTTTCACCATATAAACACAATATAAGGTTAATACGTTTAATTATAATTTTCTAGTTCTAAATGCTCTATTCCTAAAATATTCAATATACTCATATAAAAATTTATCTTTTAATATTGTCAAAATGACAAAGTATGATACTGCACCTACAATTGCAATTAACATGGAGTTTTTTACAGATGGTATTAAATTTCTCATAAATACATATATTATTAAAACCATAAAAAACCCAGCTATAAAATAATTTCTTCCTTCGAATAATATTTTTTTAGCAGAAATTTCTTTTCTAATTCTATATATTTGATATGCTGTTACAGCACACTCTGCAATTACTGATGCTGTTGCCGCTCCAATAGATAAAAAATTTCTAATTAGTATATAATTTAAAACAAGATTTACTAAAGCACCTATACATACTGATATAGTAAATGCATTTTGTTTCTTAGTAGGTATCAAATACTGCATTCCGGTTACATTACTAAGACCAATAATTATAATTAAAAACGAAAGTATTTTAATCAATATTGCAACTTTATCATACCCTGCTCCTAAAAACCACGGTACAAAATTGTTAGATATCATGAATAATCCAAAGCACAATGGTATACCCATAAACCACACAAAGCGATAACTTTTATATATTAGTTTTTTTAAGTTATCGTCATCATTATTGCTATATAATAAACCAACTCTTGGTATTAACGCAACTCCCAAAGAAGTAATTATTGTCAATAAAATCTTTGATATTTTTATACTTAAATCATAATATCCATTTTCAAAATCACTTTTAGTAATTATACCTATCATCGTCTTATCAAGTACTGTATAAACCTGTATAGCTATGGTTGGTATAAATAATGAAATTATAACTCTAAAATCTTTAAATGGCTTAATGTTTTCAAAAATAGGTTTACTTACATAATGTTTTAAATATACCCACAAAGATATACTTCCCATAAAAGTAAAAAAACAAATGCTAAATGCATATAAACCTATATCACTTTTACTTTTGACAAATAAAAATATAAATGCAATACTTAATATTTTAAAAATAATATTTCTAACTACAATTTTTCCGAACTCTTCCATTCCTTGGTAAAACCAAGTTATATCAAAAAACACAGATAAAATACTAATTGAAAAGATATAATATATATTTGATTTAAAATAAAATATTGAAACTATAATGTACAGTAATAATATCACAGCAGATGTAATAAATTTAAATATTAAAGTATTCCAAAATACTTCACTTCTCTTATCTTTATCATCTTGATAATATGAAATCTCTCTTTGGCCATATAATCCAACACCAAGTGAAGCAAACAAAACAAAATACGATACTATAGATTCAGCAAAACTAACAACTCCTATGCCATCAGCATATAATATTCTTGAAATATATGGTGTCGTAACTAATGGCAAAATAATTACCAATAATTGATATATTAAATTATATATATAATTTCTTTTTAAACTTTTTCTATTACCCATCATATTTATTATATCAAATATACTTATACATTTCCATAAAAAATGGATGGCATATCATGCCACCCATTAAATATAAATAATTCTTTGTTATGCAATTACTTAAGAGTAACTTTAGCACCAACTTCTTCGAATTTCTTCTTGAGTTCTTCAGCCTCTGCCTTAGGGCAAGCCTCTTTAACTACCTTTGGTGCTCCTTCAACTAATTCTTTTGCTTCTTTAAGTCCAAGACCTGTAGCATCACGAACTACTTTGATAACCTTAATCTTCTCAGCACCTGCATCAGTTAACTCTACATCAAAGTCAGTCTTCTCTTCAGCTGCACCACCTGCAGCGCCACCTGTAGCTGCAACTACAACACCAGCTGCTGCTGATACGCCAAATTCCTCTTCACATGCCTTTACTAAATCATTTAATTCTATAACAGACATCTCTTTTAATGCTGCAATAAATTCATCTTTACTCATTGCCATATTTTTAATCTCCTTTAAACTATTAATCTTTTTGCTCAAACTGATGATTTGAGCGTTGTAAAAACCTATGCTTCTTTCTTTTCAGCAATTTGTTTAATAACTCTTGCCATATTTGTAATTGGGCTCTTTAATGAACCAAGTAATCTTGAGAGTAACTCATCTCTTGATGGTATATCAGCTATTGCTTTAATACTATTTTGATCATAAAATGTACCTTCAACTATACCACACTTAATCTCAAGTTTTGGAGCAGTTTTTGCAAACTTAGAAATAATTCTAGCTGGTGCTGTAGCATCTGTTTTGCAGATAGCAACTGCTGTTGGACCTTCTAAACTCTCAGTAAATCCTTCAAATACTGTTCCAGCAATAGCTCTTTTGATATAAGTATTTTTATAAACCTTATATATTACTCCAGCTTCTCTTAACTGTCTTCTTAAGTCTGTGTCTTCAGCAACAGTCAATCCTCTATAGTCAGCAAGTACTGCGCCTACAGCTCCATCAAAATTTGACTTAATCTCTTCGATGATTGGAGCTTTTAACTCAACTTTTGCCATTTCTTTCTCCTTTCGTTCTTATTAGTTACCGAATATAAAAAACCTCGTGAAGACACGAGGTATATAAATAAAATTA
>OMRR01000067.1 GCA_900313535.1 uncultured Eubacteriales bacterium | reverse complement strand
TGCCAGTGATTATTTTCAAGAAAGTAGTGCGTTTTGTGCCTTTGTTATAGAATATGATAGAAAAAATAAAGAGACACAAATGAAACGGCAAGCATGGAGTGACGGTTATTTACATATATCTACGGATGATGTTTTCTCTATAGGATAAGCAGAATTATGAAATAAATAATAATGTTTTGAATAAAAAAATAATTATTAATAATTAATTTAGGAGGTTTTTATGAAAAAAGTATTATTGCTAGTTTTAAGTATGGTGTTGGCATATGGAATTGTTGGTTGTAGTAAACCTACAAGACTTGCCAATTGCGAAGTGTGTGGACAGAGAAAACAATGTTATGATGTCACATGGCATATGATTAATGAGAAAACAAAAAAAAGAAACTCATACAGTTTGTTCAAGAGATTGCGAAAAATATTTAGATCAATTAATGACTATGGCTGGAGCGGCAAAAGAGTAAGAAAAGTTAATAACAAGTAAAATGCTAAGCATCTTGCTTAGCATTTTTATTTGTCATCGTAGTGACCTTTGCATTGAGTAATTAGTAATTTGTTGTCAACAAATTTATATACCAATCTATCTTTTTCATTAATTTGTCTGCTATAATAGCTAGATAAGTTTCCTTTTAATGGCTCAGGATTACCTTTGCCATTGGATAAACCATTTCTTTCAATATCTTTTAGTAAGTCGTTAATTTTTTTAATCATTTGTTTGTTGTTTTCAGTAATTAGATCTGTATATTGCTCCCAAGCAAGGTCGGTCCAAATTTTTTCCATATGCTACACCTCTATTATATCGTGTGCTGCATATTTGCCTTCTTCAAATTGTTTGATAGATTTTTCAAGCCATTTCATATTTGATTCACTATAAAATGGATCTTCATTATAGCTTAAATCAAAAGGTACCCTCTTCTCTTGTATAACTTTTTTTGCAAAGACGTTAAAAAGGCTTGACATACTAAGACCAATATTATTACAAAACTTTGAAAACTCCTCTTTAACAGAATCTTCCATTCTTATATTTACATTTACCATATTTACCTCCTGAGGGCTCGCGGTGCGTCGCCCCTACGATTAGGCGGATGTCCCCCAAGGGGATTTTGTCGCACTCCGCTCGACAAGCTCGCTGCGTAAACGCTCGGGCATATCCACCCCTACGGGTTCCGCAAGTGTTCTCCCACATAAAATACTTTATAGCATTTTGCTATAAATATATGTTATAATACCACCATTTTATAGTATTTGTCAATATGTTTAGTGTATAAATACTTAAAGATATTCGAAAATATGTCAATTGCAAAATAGCTAAAGGGCTCGTATAAATCGCCCGTACGACAATATTAAGGTCCATATAACTCGCTCGTACGATAATCTTAGTTGGGTTTATATAACACTTCCACACGAAAAATTGTATAGTATTGACAAAATGGCTGCGTTCTGATATTATGTTTGTAAGACGTGTAAGACTTTTCTGCTTCGGGAGGGCTAATATGAGTATTGATATTAGTAATGTTGGGAAAACAATAGAAAAGAATAAGAATAAAAAAACTTTGGATTCAAGTATTACTGTAAGAGTTGATGACATGACTAAAAGTCAGTTTGAAGACATTTGTAGCAGCATGGGGATTACGGTTTCGTCTGCAATATTAGCATTTATAACTAAGGTTGTAAATATAAAAGGTATGCCATTTGCAATAAATGCAATTAAAAGAGAGAGAAAACTTGGTGTAGCTAATGGCAAGTATAATATTCCTGATGATATAAATACTCTTGACGATGAGATAGCTGAAATGTTTGGGGTATAATATGAAAATGATGTTAGATACACATATAGCATTATGGGCTATGGCGGATACTGAAAAGTTGCCACAAACATTTTTAGATAAATTGAAAGATTTAAACAATTCAATATTTGTAAGTGTTGCTTCTGTATGGGAAGTAGCTATAAAAAATATAAAAAATGATAAACTAATGCCAATTTCTGAAAAAGAATTTATAAATTTTTGCAAAGAAATGGAGTTTGAATTTATGCCAATAAAACTTGCCCATATAATGAATATAAGAAACCTAAAATTAAAAGATGAAAATATTACTCATAAAGATCCATTTGACAAAATAATTATTGCTCAAAGCGAGTATGAAAATGTCGAGTTTTACACAAGAGATAAAACATTAAAAAATTACGCTTATGAGAATATTAATATCATATAAAATAAACACTAACTTAAGGAATACATAACTCGGAAAAGTCGAAATTTATACTTTTTCGAGTTTTTTATTTATAACACTTTACTATAAATATGTGATATAATGTATAAGTTGAGGAAATTCTGATTAATGCAACTTCATAAAAATTTTTTTGATAACTACAAATATATAATAATTTAGTATAAACGTATTAGCAAAATACTTTATCTAGGGGGAGAAAATGAAAAAAACTATAGATTACAAAACATTTTTAGCATTTGCCATTATATTTATAACTTTATCTTCTTGCGTGAACAAAAACATTGAAACTACCACCAATGAAACAAATACAAACATAAACACAAATAATGATACAATTTCAGAAAATAATATACCTACCACATCAGAATCTGCCAACAAGGCGCTTGAAAGTATAACGAATGAACAAAGTGTTTCGGATGAAAAAACATCATCAGAAGAATACTTTAATTTAGCAGAAAAGTATGTAAAAGGTGATGGTGTAAAACAAGATTACCAGTTAGCAAAAGAAAACTATGAAAAATCTGCAAATATGGGAAATGCCGAGGCAATAGAGAGAATCGGTATGCTTTATCATATGGGGCTAGGTGTAAACAAAGATTATAGACTTGCAAAAGAATATTATGATAAGGCTGCGATACTTGGAAGCAGTGATGCATATTATGAATTGGGTGTTCTATATGAGAATGGACAAGGTGTTGATCAAAACATTCAAGAAGCTAAAAAATATTATGAAATTGCTGCAGGTATGGAAAACAACTTGGCATTGCACAATTTAGGATATCTATACTTAATTGGTAAAGGTGTTAATAGAGATATAAATAAAGCTATTGAGTATTTAAATCAAGCTGCAATTAAAGAAAATCCCATATCATTATATTGTCTAGGATTAATCTATGATAGGGGAGATGGCGTTGCACAAAATTATCAATTAGCAAAAGATTATTATGAGAAAGCTGCTGCATTGGGAAATGCTGAATCGATGTGCAACCTTGGTATTATGTATGGTGCTGGAAATGGTGTTAACAAAGACTTTAATATTGCTAAAAAATATTTAAATGATGCTGCTACGAATGGCAGTGCAAGAGCACAAGAAATACTTACACAACTTGCACTCGCTGACATGATGGAAGCAAACAATCAAGGAAAATAAACTATAAAAAATAATGAATCAAGTAGTTGAGAATTATGATGCCGTAGTTGTTGGTGCAGGCCATGCTGGGTGTGAGGCTGCACTTGCTCTTGCTCGTCTTGGTTTTAAGACGATTGTATTTACTGTGGCAGTTGACAGTATAGCGCTTATGCCATGTAACCCAAATATTGGTGGCACAAGTAAAGGACATATTGTTCGTGAACTTGATGCTCTAGGTGGTGAAATGGGTAAATGCATAGACAAGACATTTATCCAATCTAAGATGCTTAATGTAAGTAAAGGACCTGCTGTTCATTCTCTCCGTGCTCAAGCTGATAAGCAGGCATATACGAGGCAAATGCGACAAACTTTGGAGAACCAAGAGAACCTAACTATTCGTCAAGCTGAAGTTGCGGAACTCATCACTGAAGAAAAAAATGGGGCTCGCGTAGCTCGCCCATACAATGAAAATGTAGGGCTAGACACGAGTTTTGTAAAAGTGAATGCAAATTTAGTAGGGGCGAGCTCAGCGAGCCCTAAAAAAATTATTGGTGTGAAAACTGTTTCCGGTGCTATCTATTATGCAAAGACTGTAATTCTTGCAACGGGTGTTTACTTAAAAGCTCGCTGTCTCTATGGCAATGTAATAGAACATACGGGACCAAATGGTTTAAAAGCAGCTAACCTTCTCACAGAAAGTTTATTGAAAGAAGGAATAACTATAAAAAGATTTAAGACTGGTACTCCTGCTAGAATTGATAAAAGATCAATTAATTTTTCTAAAATGGAGGAGCAAAAAGGCGATGTGCCAATTGTACCATTTTCATTTTTTACTAACCCTGAAAGCATACAAAAAGAACAAGTGAGTTGCTGGCTTACATATACAAATGAAAAAACTCATGACATTATAAGAAAAAATATTAATCGCTCTCCTCTTTTTTCTGGTGTCATAGAAGGAACAGGTCCAAGATATTGTCCGTCAATTGAAGACAAAGTGATGAAATTTCCAGATAAAGATAGACACCAAATCTTTGTAGAGCCAGAAGGATTATATACAAATGAGATGTATTTATCTGGAATGAGTTCTTCACTTCCTGAAGATGTACAACATGAGATATATAAGACAATGCCGGGGTTTGAAAATGCAGTTATAGTTAGAAATGCATATGCAATTGAATACGATTTGATAGACGCTACTGAACTTAAACCAAGTTTAGAGTTCAAAAATATAAAAGGTCTTTTTGGAGCAGGTCAAATAAATGGTTCATCAGGTTATGAGGAAGCTGCAGGTCAAGGACTTATGGCTGGAATAAATGCAGCTCGTCTTATGCAAGGGAAAGAGCCAATTATTCTAAAACGTTCTGATGCATACATAGGAGTATTAATTGATGACCTTGTGACAAAAGATAGTACTGAGCCTTATCGTATGATGACAAGTCGAGCTGAGTATCGTCTCCTACTTCGCCAAGATAATGCTGATCTTCGTTTAACTGAGTTAGGCTATGAAGCTGGACTCATTTCTAAAGAGAGACTTGACTATGTAAATGAAAAAAGGGAAATGATTAATAAAGAAGTAGAGAGACTTAAAAACACTCATGTAGGTGCAAATGAAAAAATTAATTCTTTTCTTAAAAAACATGGCACACCTGAGCTTTTAAGTGGTGTAACACTATCCGACCTTTGCAAGAGACCAGAGCTCTCGTATGAAATAATCACAGAAATTGATGACACAAGACCTGATTTACCAAAAGAGGTGGCAGAGCAAGTCGGTATAGAGATAAAGTACGAAGGTTATATCGCGAGAGAAATACAACAAGTTGAGAGCTTCAAAAAAATGGAGAGTAAAAAAATCCCAAGTGACTTAGACTATGACAATATTAAAAATCTTCGTATAGAAGCAAGGCAAAAATTAAAGAAATTTAAACCAGAAAATATTGGTATGGCATCAAGAATTTCTGGTGTGAGCCCTGCAGATATAACGGTGCTGGTGGTGTATCTCAAAAAGTAGTGTAGGGGCGAACATTGATGCTGTAGGGGCGAAGCTTGCGAGCCCTTGTATAAGCAAGTTCAACGAGTCAGAGCAAGACGATTATCGTCTATTTGATAAATAATTGACAAAACATTAAAGTTGAAACAATGACCAAAACGGAATGTAACTCCGTTTTGGCCAAAGTATAAAAAGGAATGTTTTATGAAGTATGTAAGAGTAACAAAAGAGAATATTGATGAGGAGCACATT
>OMRR01000021.1 GCA_900313535.1 uncultured Eubacteriales bacterium | reverse complement strand
TTAAAAACTATTGGTGTAAATAACTTTGATGAGTGTATTGTTACTATAGGAGATGATTTCCAAGCATCTATAGAAACTGTGATAAATTTAAAAGAGCTTGGTGCAAAAAAAATCACAGCAAGGGCATCTAAAGAATCTCAATATAGCATATTAACTAAAATAGGTGCCGACTTTATCGTATATCCTGAAAAACAACTTGCTAAATGGACTGCTCTTCATTGCGGTACAGATTCAGTATATGATTATATGGAACTTGATAATGATTATGGTATATACGAAGTTCATATACCTAAAGAATGGGCAGGTAAAACCTTAGCAGAGCTTGATTTGAGAAAAAAATATAAGATTAATATCATTGGCGTCAAAATTAATAATGAGATTAGAATGATTCTCGGTCCAAACTTTGTATTGAAAGAAGAAGAGGGCATCATTATCATTGCAAAAGATGAAGATATAAATAAAGTATTTGGCAAATAATGAAACCCGAAAAAAACAAAAACTTTAAATTTAAACATTCCCTTGGTCAAAACTTTATAACTGATGAGTTTTTACTTGAAGACATAGCAGACGAAAGTGGCATCACAAAAGATGACTTTGTACTTGAAATTGGCCCTGGAAACGGCGCTTTGACAAGATGCCTTTCAGATAGAGCTTATCATGTCGTTGCAGTTGAAATAGATAAAAGTTTAATACCTCTTCTTAAGAGTAACTTAAAAGATTATCAAAATGTATCAATTATAAATGCAGATTTCTTAAACTACGATTTCCAAAACATAATTAATGAATTTCCGGTAGGAGCTAATGACATCAAAGTCGTAGCTAATCTCCCCTACTACATCACATCTCCTATCATCAACAATCTCTTACAAAATCCATACATAAGCGAGATGACACTAATGGTTCAAAAAGAAGTTGCAGAAAGAATTGTAGCAGAGCCAAATGGCAAAGACTATGGCATATTGACTCTTGCATGCAATTATTTTTCTGATACAGAAATGTTGATGGTAGTTTCAAAAGAATGTTTCTTTCCAAAACCAAAAGTAGATTCTGCTGTAGTGCATTTCAAAAAACATGATGAATTCATAGGAACGAAGCTTGCGAGCCCTCTCAATGAAACTTACGAAAAACTCTTCAAATTAATAAAAGCTTCTTTCGCACAGAGGCGAAAAAAGCTTTTAAATTCTTTAACTAATGCAGGCTATGATAAAGAAACTTTAGTCACTGCATTTTCTAAACTAAACTTTGATGAAAATGTAAGAGCGGAAAATTTATCACTTAATGATTATAAAAATTTGTTAAGTTTAGTGGGCTCCTAAAAGGAAGCCCCTACATTTCCTTTTGTCTAATTATGAAATCCACTTTCCATCTGCTCCGACGAAATATCCATCTGGTGTTATAGTTGTTCTAAGCATTGCTCCATCTGAACTAAAGTAATACCAAGAATCTTGAATGCTCTTCCAACCAATTGCCATCTTTCCTTCATCTTCATTCTTCTTTGTTTCAAAGTAATATGTCTTGCTATCTGCTGTATTGAGCCAGCCTGTATACATTGATCCACTTACATCTATGTAATATGTGTTAACTACATTAACACCTACTATCACGTTGTTAATTACAGCTTTCTTTATATCGCTTACAGCTATAAATCCACCTGTTAATGGTTGATCTGTTCCATTTATTGATACATTTGCCTTCCAGTTACCTGATGTTGGGTCTTGTATCCACTTTACTGCAGACTGAGCTACTTGTATTGAATCAACCTTTACTGTTGGTATACTTACTATCTTAATCTCTGGCTGTGAGTCTGGATTTGAAGGATTATTAATCTTACTCATGTATTCTGGGTTTTTAGTTAAATCACCCATAGGTCCTGTTGTAGGGCTACTTCTACTTCCTGAATCACTTGATGAAGATGATGATGAACCACCACCTGGATTATATGGTGTTGGACTTGGTGCTGGCGCTGGTGCTGGATATGATGCTCCTATAAACTTACTTGCTGTAAGACCAGCTGCAACATATTCATCATACTTTATCATTGCTTCTTCTTTGGTCATAGACTTTGGTGTGTATTTATTATATTTCTTTGATGCGTCATCTATACCATTTGCACTATACTCATGGAATCCTGTAGCACCATTTGCTATAGCTTCATCGAGTTCTTTTTCAAAATCATTTCTATTTATATTGTGTGATACCTCTACTTTTCCATCTGTTGGATTTATTTTAACCATCGCTACGCTGTCATTATATATTCCATCCATATCATTTATAGTAACCTCTGGGGCTCCACCAAATGAAACTTTAACCTTTGTTCCTACATCACCATTATCAAATATATGATTAAGTGCTGGTGTAAATGTAAATCCACTTGCTGTAGTTGGGTTATAAGATATATCTTCTGTAGAAGAATCATTATATGTTACTGTTATGACAAGTCCTGTTGGATCAAATTTATCTCCCTTTGAATACTGTTTATTTGTAGGACCCTGTGCTACTGCTATACTACTTACTTCTTTTCTAACTGTTACTGGTATAACTGTTGGTGTACCTTTATATATTACTTGCACTCCTGTAGTTCCGTATATAAATGTCTCTGGTGGAGCTGCAAATGGATTTGGGTTAAATACAAAGTTGTCTTTTGTTTCATCATTATACTCTATGAGCTTAGTCATACCATTTGGATAAGTTACATTAATCTTTAATCCTGCAGGCTCAAATACTTCACCTGTTATGTAATTTGTCTTTACAGGATCTACTGCCTTTGATGTACCAGTAGGTGTACCGCTTGGCTCTACTACTATAGGATATTCAACTGTGGTACCTGCTACATTTATTGTTAATTTATTTACATTTGGAGTAGGTGCAGTACCTATCGCTGGTGTAAAATTGAAATAAGCAGCATCTGTTGGATATGTGAATATACGAGTTGCAGGTGTTGATCCAGCTGGATAAGTTACATTAACCTGTAAGCCATTAAGTGCTGAGTCATCAATAATTTGTCCATTTTGATAATATGTTTTAGTTGGATTGTGCTCAATTTCTGATGAATCACCTCTCTTTGTCACTGTAATTGGTATGTTATATGAACAATTATCATACTTACCATACTTTATAGTAACTGCTGTATCTCCATCAGCTATAGGAGTTGTAGGAATGACAAAGTCTGTTTGATGGTCAGTGTAAGAAATTGCTGTTGTAGCACCTGTCACATTTGGGAATACGTGAGCATTGATAATTAATCCTCTAGGATCAAACACGTCTCCCTCTACATATACAGTCTTTACATTTGAAATATCTACACTTGAGATATCATAAGCATCATTTGTCTGATATACATATAAATTGTCGGCTAATACATATTCTAAACCTTTATATTTTAATGTTATTTTATTATCATTAGCAGAATAAGTTGCAGGTACTACTGAGAAACTAGATGTGTCGCTTGCATAAGTAATTGTATTTGAAGTTCCATCACTTAATTCTACTGTTATACTTAATCCAGTCAAATCTGTTGATCCACCTATTGGATAATAAGTAATCTGATTTGCACCTGTACCTACAGTAGGAAGTGTGATGCCACTAAATCCTGTAATTCGTGCTATAAATGGTGAATAAACTACACCAAAGTAATAATCCATTACATCTGTTTCATTTTTAAAATTATCAAATGCTGCATCGAGTACAGTTGTAGCTGCTGCAGTAGCTGTATAATCATATTTATTCTTCAAGGCATCTTCGCTTAAGAATACCCTATGTCCTGAAGCATCTTTAGTTGAAGATAAAACCTCATTATAACCAACTATGTTACAAGTTATATCTGGCTTCTCAAGAGAAGTTATCAATGTATTTATTGCACTTGCAGGATCTGTTTTAGTTAATGAATGTATTACCTTGGTAGCATTTGAACCATTGTAAGCAACTACATAAAACTTTGGAGTACCACTTGTATCAAGTGTTGATCTCTCAGCTACTGGACCTGAGAAATAACCAGGAGCTGCTGAAGTAGGACCTTGATCTATACGAGCATAAGTTTTATCTTTTATTGTATCATCATATGGCGTTCCCTCAGCACCTACAAGACTTGTACAATTATCAAACATTGCTTGACTATCATAATAACCTGTAACTTTATCTGTCACAAATTTATCTGATACATTGATAGTTTGAAGTGCACCATCACTAGAGAACATATAATTGGTTTTTATAACATTACTCGTATCAAAACTACTTAGATTTAATGATGTTAAAGCTGTACATTGGCAGAACATACCAGTCATAAGTGTTACATTACTTGTATCAAAATTATCTACTCTTATGCTTGTTGCTTTTTTACAACCATAGAACATTTTTTCCATATTTGTTACTTTGCTTGTGTTAAAGTTATTGCAATTCAAAGATGTAAGTGAATCCGCATAACAATTATAAAACATAAATGACATGTCTGTTACATTGCTTGTATTAAATCCACTTACATTTATACTTGTAAGTTTACGGCAATCATAGAACATATATGACATATCTGTAGCACTTGCTGTGTTTAATTTATTCATATCATCTATATTTTCTAGATATATAAAATCATTAAACATTCCTCTCACTGATGTTGCATTTATAGCAGTATCAAATACAACTCTTGTAAGGGCTCTTCTCGTTGCATATGATAATCCTTCATAAATAATTTGTCCATTTTCATTTGTCTTTGTACTTACAAATAATTTATTGTGACCAGACTCTACATTTGTTAAGTGAAGTGTCAAGTCATTATCTGATAAATACCAATACATCCAAGTTGCATAAGTAGGAGGTGCTGTAAAATATCCTGGTGCTGTAGTGCCACCATCTATTCTTGCATAAGTTTTATCTTTCTTACTGCTATCATATTCTGTCGCATCACCACCTACAAGTTTTGAACAACTCTGGAACATGTTAGCACTATTTGTTACATTTGATACATTGAAAGTATCTGATACATATATGCTTGCAAGTTTTGAACAACTTTGGAACATATATGACATATTTGTTACAGAACTTGTATTAAATGATTTTAAATTCAACTGTTCCATTCCTGAACAACCATAAAACATATATGACATATTTGTTGCACTGCTCGTATTTAATGAAGTCAAATCTATAGAGCCAAGGCTACTACAATTATTGAACATATACCTAAAGTTTGTTGTGTTTGAAGTATTAAGTTTATCAATACCTGTTATATCAATTAAATTAGAGAAATTATGGAAGAATCTACTTGCATCTATTACTTCTATCTCATTATCTATTACTGCATGTTTTACATTTGTCGTAGTTAATCCTGTATATACCATACCATTTGTATCAAATGTTATAGGAGTACTACCTGCTACATTTGTTGCAGAATAATGAATAGTATCTCCATCTAAATACCAATACATAAATGGTGGAATCATATATGAGAAAGGATAGAATAGATCGTCAGTATCTTCATCCACACTATTAAGCCAATCACTATAAGCAGTTAAAATACCATCTTTACCAATAATTGTAGGTGCTACTGTATCAGCATATCCTCCTACTTGTGTGTATGCTGTTCCTACCATATAATTTGGCCAATCTGCACTGCTAACAGAGAAAACACCTGTATAGCTTGTATCAACAGTATTGTCGAGTCCAGTACCAGTTTCAGCATAAGGTTGACCGTTTAAATATGCAGTCAAATGCTCAGTTTCACCATAAAGGAATTGTACCATTGAATTTGATCGAGTATTTCCTGTTCCAGGTCTTCCTACCATGTTAAACTCTGGAACTTTGTATGCAACACACATAAAAGCAGTTCGTGGATAATTCTTTACGCTATCATATAAATCCTGTAACTTAGTAATGGCACGGAAATTTGAAATGTATGCTCTATATACATCCTTTGCTCCATATATGTTTTTAACAGGAAGACCAAATGTTATATTGCCATATGCATAGTCAGGGTCTTCTATATTGCTAGGAGTCCATCCACTCACTGTTGCCCAATCTGGTACTACATTGTTTATAATAGTTTTTATAGAATCAACTGTTATAGAAGTATCTGACAAATCAAATACTTGAATTTTTTCTTTTGTAGAAGTTG
>OMRR01000131.1 GCA_900313535.1 uncultured Eubacteriales bacterium | reverse complement strand
GCAATTTATCTGAACGAGTATTTATAAACAATGCAAGATTTAGAAAAATAAAAGATGAAGATTAAAAACATATTATTCATATCATTTATTATTGGCATAGGAATACTTACATTTTTAGCTGTTTTTAATGTTGGCAAAAAGGAAAATCATAACGATAAACTAGCAAATGAGGCTGTTGAAGAATCAATTGATAATACAAAAGATAAAAAAGGTTATTCAATAAATAATAAAGAAAATTATAAATCAAGCAATTGGAACAGCAATGTAGAGAACAATAAAAAGGATGAAATTGACAAGAGAGACTTATTAGTTACAGAAGATGACAGTATTTTGATAAAAGATTCATATTACTATCAACCAAATTGGCTCGTAGAAGAAGTTGTTATAAGTGAAGAAAAAGAAGATTTATCATTTTTTGAAAAGATTGATGGGAAAAAGGCGAAAGTAACAAAGAAAACAAAGATGGCATATAAGTGGCTTAAAGTTCCTAATGATGAAGATTCGTATGTAAAGAATAGTTTTCTGCTAATACCAGTAGCAACAAATAGCGATATTGCATATAAGTATTTTTTTGATAATAGAGGATATTTAATTACTGACAACATATCAAAAGACTGGACAGTTCTTGATAAATTAGGCCGTGAAGTCGATTCAGAACTTAAACCAGTGGAGTATTACATAGGAAGTAAAAGTTATAGTATAGAGCATATAGAAAAACCATATGACAGTAAAGAAGATGTATACAATGGGAATATGACTAGAAGTATAAACTCCACACCATCGCAAATTATTATTACTGAAGGAGTTGTGCTTAGGAATAAACTTGAAAAGATATTTAATACTTTAATTGATAGAGATATGACTAAGTATATATTAGGTGGCAGTGGTTATCAGACTAATACTAATGGCAAGACTTTTAAGAATGGACAGTGGAAGAAAGTATTAAAATTAAGGAATAATGGTAGTTTAGTAGTATTTGAAAATAGGGTTAATAATTTTAATAAGATAACTGGTAAAATTGCAATGGAAGCGACAATAAGTTCTGATAGAGAAACAAATTGTAGTTTAATGGTATATGATAAAGAAGAATATGACAAAGGCAACATTGATGAGTATTTATATTTTAATAATGAGTTTAACTATACTGATTTTAAACAAATATCATTTACATTTGATAGAAGTATAAAAAATATAGTATTTGTATTATATGTAGATGGCAAATATAAAAACAGGTCAGTGTATTTTAAAGATTTAAAATTTGGGTTTAGTAAGTCTGCATATATAGAGGAGCTAACAAGAAAAAGAGAAGAGCAAGAAGAGATAGATTATCTTAAATCTTTAGGATTATATGTAGAAGATGATAGTTATTTTGACATAATAGATGAAGAAGGTGATATTTTAGATGAGATAGATAAAGAGGAAAATAATGAAGATTTTTTTGATAGTATAAAGTATTATGATGAACTTATGGATAAAAATACGGGACCAGCATTTGATGAAGAATTAAAAAATAAATCGGATGTAAAATATGGACCACATTACGAGATTGTTGGTACAAAAAGTGAAATAAAGAATAAACAAAGAAAATCAAAAATCATATATACTGATTAGGGGGTTATATGAAAAATAAGTTTATTAGTATTAAAACTATGCTTTTTACATCTACATTAATTATTATGAATTATGTAATTGCATTTGCTACAGCACCAGATAAGAGTAAGGTTGAGTCTGTAGCAGTAGATGGCATTGAGATGTTTTTTGGGGCTCTTGGTGGCATAGCAGTAGTTCTTGGTGGAGTTGAGTTTGTGCAAGCATTTCTTGCATATCGTGAAAATGATGAAGAGGGTGGAAGTGGTGAAGCCAATTCAAAAGTAGGAGGAAAGATACTTGCTGGTGTATTTTGTCTTGTGGGAGCAGTTATAGTGTTTACAATAATGAATTGGACTAAGACATTGTTTAATCTTGATTAATGAAGTCAAAAGTGTAATTAAAAATCTTATAAGAAATAATAAGAGAGTTATTTCTATTGTTTTGAT
This sequence comes from uncultured Eubacteriales bacterium, assembly GCA_900313535.1. Classification (GTDB taxonomy): domain Bacteria; phylum Bacillota; class Clostridia; order Lachnospirales; family Lachnospiraceae; genus UBA3633. The sequence goes on along the minus strand of OMRR01000131.1, from coordinate 423 downwards.
TGTGTTATTAAGTGTTCCAATATTTGCAAGTATTACATTTGCAGATGCGACAGATACTGTGACATATGACTTAACAACAGAACTTACTGAAGCACAAGTTGCGGAGCTTAGCAATTTTGATACACTTTCAAAAATGATGGTTGATATATTTTCATTTGATAAACAAATGGGCGATAATTCGCTAAACGACACAGGAAGTTTACTATATGAACTTATAGAATCAGCACTTGTTAAGTTTGATGATTTTACTAATAGCACTATGTATAGATATATTCAAGGTCTTGCATTGTTATTCTTGATGATTAATTTCATGATTAAACTCTATGAAGATAATCAGTTTAATTTTGAAGATGAAATGATGACGAAAGAGATAATGAGAAGTTGTGTTTACTTTGTATTCGCACTTCTCATTATTATTTTGCT
>OMRR01000041.1 GCA_900313535.1 uncultured Eubacteriales bacterium | reverse complement strand
ATATATTTTATCACATATTTGCACTTTTATGCTAATTTTTTTGCATAAAAATGAGGCCTAAAAGACCTCATCTTATGATAAAAACTGCTATTTTAATTATTAATTAAAACTAGAAGCCTTTAATTGCACAACCAATCATTAATACCACTTGTGAAGCTACTGCAAGCCAAAATACATAAGGTAATAATGGTTGTATAGCAGCGAAACGAACTATTATAGCAAGAACAAACAAAAGTAATGATATTAAAAACGTAGCCTGCTTTGGTGCACTTAATTTCATAATAATACCTCCTACAATTAAAACTAATTCTTTTATTAAGCAAATATTACAAATGCATTTATATATAGTATATTATAACACAAATATATAAATAAAGTCTACTTTATTGTAACCTTACTTTCAGAATCAAATATTCCAACTTTATTTTCATTTATGAGAACAGTAAGGCTAATTATATCATACATACGATGATGTATCTTTAATTCATCTCCTTCAAAACTTGTGCATGACATAGAAAGCAAATATTCTCCACCTTGTAGTCTCATTTTTTGTGTAAATGATACATCATAAACTCGTCCCTTTTCACCAATGCCTGTATCAATTTTTTCAAGCATTGTATTTGTGCCTGTAAGATCTGTGCCTCTCTTATCTTTTAAAGTCCAAGTAAAAATTGGGTTTTTAACTTCTTCATTTATTTTAATTTTTTCTCTAATTGTAAAATATTCACCTTTTACTATGACTGTCGCAGGGTTCCCTTTTTCATCCAAAACACCAAAGTCAATAAACTCTGCTTTCTTATCACCATAGGTGTCAGCGTGAGGGTTGATTGACATGGAATCTTTGAGAGGGCTCATTGAACTCTCCCCTACGGTGTCAGCCTTTACTCCTATGGTGTTAGTGTTCGCCTCTACATCTTCAGTTGCATTGTAATCATTTATATTAGGAACTTGCCCAGCAAGTATTTTTTTATAGAGGTCTACCATCTCATGTGGTGTGCCAATAGCAATTTGTTTACCGCTATTTAAAACTAATGTTCTATCACAATACTTAATTACTGCACCAAGGTCATGAGTAACCATTATAATGGTTGTACCTTTTGCTTTCAATTCATCCATTCTCTTATAGCATTTTGTTTGAAAGAAAACATCTCCTACAGAAAGTGCTTCATCAACTATTAATATTTCTGGTTCTACAGCTATTGAAAGTGCAAATGCCAGTCTTACAAACATACCACTACTATATTGTTTTACAGGCAGATTAATAAAATCTCCTATGTCTGCAAACTCTATAATCTTTTCAAGTTTTGCATCCATTTCCTTTTTGGAAAATCCCATCATGGTGCCATTCATATAAATATTCTCAATACCTGTGTAGTCCATATTGAAACCAGCACCAAGTTCCAAAAGCGCTGCAATTTTTCCATTTACTATTACTTCGCCCTTTGTCTTAGATAGGACACCTGTAATTATTTTTAAAAGAGTTGACTTGCCGGAGCCATTTACTCCTATAATTCCAAATGACTCTCCCCTTTCCACATCAAAACTTATATCATTTAGGGCATAAAAATCCCTATGATAACATTTTCTTGTTATACTAATTCCCTCTTTTAACCTATCTATTGGGCGGTTATAAAGTTCATAAATCTTTGTTAAATTTTTTACTTCTACTGCTTTTTCCATTTCAAATTTCCCTACTATTATATCATAATTTCATTCAATGTAAAAGAGTTGACTTTTTTAACATATTTTGATACCCTTATAAGTAGGTAGAGGCGCGGTGCGAATTAAGGTTTAAAAAATAGAGGCATCTAAAACCCAAGGTCAAACCGCCGAATGAGTATAGAGGGCACTTTATATTCATGGGGTTCATAAGAATATTATGAACACTGTCGCGATTATTCGCGGAGGGCTATCATAATTTAACACAAAATATTAAATTAGTGTCAATTATGTGGCCATAGTTGACACTTTTTATTTGGAGCTCGTAAAACTCTACAAATTTTGGAGGAAATTATGAATTTTACAGGAACATTTTGGGCACTAGTACCAGCTATAGTTGCTATAGTACTTGCGCTCATCACTAAAGAAGTTTATTCTTCTTTATTTATTGGCATCATCATGGGTGCATTATTCTTTACTAACTTTAACCCAGTAGCTGCATTCGAGCAAGTGGTAAACGGAGGTCTTATTAAAGTACTTTCCGACCCTTACAATGTAGGAATTTTAATTTTCCTTGTTGTGCTCGGTGCCATAGTTGCTCTTTTAAACAAGAGTGGTGGTTCTAAGGCATTTGGAGAGTGGGCAGCTAAAAACATAAAGAGCAAAACTGGCGCACTACTTGCAACTTGGTTCTTTGGCGTTTTAATATTTGTAGATGATTATTTTAACTGTCTAACTGTTGGTAGCGTAATGAGACCTGTTACAGACAAACATAAGATATCAAGAGCTAAACTTGCATATATAATTGATGCAACAGCTGCACCAGTATGTATCATTGCTCCTATATCTTCATGGGCTGCTGCTGTTACTGGTTTTGTAGAAAATGAAGATGGACTTGATCTTTTCATGAAAGCAATTCCATATAACTATTATGCAATAATGACTATGATATTTATAGTTGCAACTACTTTACTTGGTGTAAACTTTGGAAAAATGAAAAAATGTGAAGAAGCTGCAAATAATGGTGACTTATTCTATGGCCAACAAGTTGTAAACCGTGAAACTTCTTACAAAGAGGAATCAATTTTAGGCCCTGGTAAGGTTATAGACTTAGTAGTTCCTATAATTGCACTTGTTGCTCTTTGTATAGTAGGTCTTATATATAGTGGTGGGTTCTTTGCAGAAGGTGAAGCTTATCACAGCTTTGTAGTAGCTTTTTCTAATGCAGATGCATCTGTTGGTCTTGCTATGGGATCAATGCTTGCTCTCATTCTTACAATCATATATTATTTGATAAAGAGGGTTTTATCATTTACAAATATTATGAGTTGCTTAACTGAAGGATTTAAAAACATGGTCCCTGCAATATTAATATTGACATTTGCATGGACATTAAAAGCAATGATAGATTCTCTTGAAGTAAAGACTTTCATTGATGGTATAGTAAGAAGTAATGTAACTACAATGGGCGTTATCTTACCAGCAATCATTTTCTTACTCGGTGCAGGCATATCATTTGCAACTGGTACATCATGGGGAACTTTTGGAATACTCATTCCTATAGTAGTATATATACTTAGCGCTATAGACCCACAACTTATGATAATTGGTATCTCTGCAGCTATGGCTGGCTCTGTATTTGGTGACCACTGCTCTCCAATATCAGATACAACTATCATGTCAAGTGCAGGTGCTCAATGCGAACACTTACTCCATGTATCAACTCAACTTCCATATGCTGGATTCGTTGCTATGGTTTCATTCATATGTTATATAGTTGCTGGTGTAGCAAGAAACCCTATCCTTCCACTCATTGTCGGTGTTGTGATTCTTCTTGGTGGATTATTTGCACTTAAGAGTAAAGCTAAGGCATAGATTTAAATAAAATAAGGTATTAAAAAAGTCACCAATTAATGGTGACTTTTTTATATTGAACTTTTTATCTAATTTCAGTCTTTACTGATGTAATCTCAATAGTTTTTGTATCCTCACTAGAAACGACTGTATATTTTTTTCCTATTTCCAGTTTTGGTGATGTGATAAGTGCTGCCTTATACTCTTTATCAACAGCCAATGATAACAACGAATTATTTGCACTATCTAAAACATTTATTAATCCTGCTGGCATCACTTCATTATAATATATTACTATGTAGTTTTGATTTGAATTGTCTCCTAAGTCTTGCATTCTCGCACCAGGTCCCACTCCAATCATTTCTCCTCCACTACATCTTACACTACCATTATAATCTATAATTCTCTCATTGTCATCAGTTGAGCTCGATATAAGGACTGTGCCACCACTCATATATAAGTCACCATTAGAATCTATGGCATCCATCTGTGAATCAATAATTAAATATGTACCTGAAAGTGAGGTATATACACCTGTATGATTTGCTTTTTTATCTTGTTTTTTGTCAGATGCATTGATACCATCTTCACTAGCTATAAGATTAACTACTCCTCCCATCAAATCAACTGTAAGTGCTTCCATGCATTCTTTTTTTGAATCAACTTGTACGCTTCCACCAGCCACTATCAATTCCTTATCCGCTGATATGCCTTTTCCCTTTGCCTTTATAGTGATATTGCCACCTTGCAAAAATATACTTCCATTAGTTTCATCTGTTGCTTTTATACCATCATCTCCAGATTTTATCTTTATATTACCATCGCGAACCAATACTCCATTTTTACCTTTTAATCCATCTCCATTTATTGTTGTATTAATGTCACCAGATAATATAGTCAATAGATCTTTGCTTTCTATAGCATTGCTAAACTTACCATCTATATTTAATTCTCCATTTCCAGTAATGCTTATAGATTCTTTAGAATATATTGCAGAAAACTTATTACTATTTGCCACTTCTATACTCTCACCACTTATAGTATTGTTGCTTCCATCAATAAGTCTTATAAGCAAACGAGTATCATCAGAATAAATAGCACTCTTATCCATTACATTAATATTTATACTATCTAATACAAGTAAAGTTCTATCTCCAATACCTTTTTTTATTCGTACCTGACCATCTAAACTACCTTTGAGCACATATATACCACCTGAAGCAAGCTCAACATCACCATCAACAAACTTTACAACATTTTCTGATCCAGCGTCTAATGAATTAGCATCTCCTATATCTACTGTGAGAGCAGATATATCATCATAATTTGGCTCAAGATCTAATACATCATACTTAAAAAATTTAGTAGTCTCATTTGCAAGTATTGCATTTACAATTATATTTCCTTCTGCGTCCTTTTCCTCTGTCACATCCTTTGCCTTAACTATCTCTGGGTCTATTACCTTCCTATTACTTGCTATAATCGCTACACTTTCACTGATACTTTCATTATTCACTGTATTATTAGTCGCACATGCTGTCAACTGTAATCCTGCAACAATTAATACAATACTTCTTAACAAACACTTATTAAACATAATTACATCTCCTAACAAATATTAGCTTTACAAAACTTCCTTATTATACAACAAACAAAAATATTTGGCAATAAACACAAAAATATGCTATAATTAACTCCATGATTTGTGACAACATTAAAAAACTTAATAATGAATTGTATTTTGCAGATGTAAAAGTTACTGACCTCGCTAAAAAGTATGGCACTCCACTTTATATTATGGACGAAAACAAAATAAGGCAAAAGGTAAATGCCTATAAGAATGCTCTCAAAAAGTATTTTGGGTATGATGCTCTTACCTTATATGCAAGTAAGGCGTGTTCATTCAAATATATTTACAAAATAATGTCAGAAGAGAACATAGGCATAGATATAGTATCAAGCGGGGAACTATATACTGCAAAAGCCGCAGGCTTCAACCTAGCAAATGCATATTTTCATAGCAATAATAAAACTGATTTTGATATAAAATATGGTATTGAAAACAAAGTGGGTTATTTTGTAGCAGACAACATTGAAGAAATCAATTTAATTGATGAGGAATGTAAAAGACTAAACACAGTTCAAAAAGTATTACTTAGAGTCACACCAGGTATCGATACTCACACATATGAAGCTGATAAAACTGGAAAGGTTGACTCTAAATTTGGCACTGCCATAGAAACTGGTCAAGCAATAGAGATGGTAGGCAATATACTTAAACTTAACAATATTGAGTTATGTGGCTTTCATTGCCATGTAGGATCACAAGTATTTGAGGAAGATGTATATGAAAGAACTGCAGTAATAATGATAAAGTTCTTTGCCGACGTAAAAGAAAAATATGGTTTTGAAGCTAAAATTTTTGACATAGGCGGTGGACTAGGCGTTAGATATATAGATAACGATAAAACACTCGATATTGACAAAAAGATAAAAGAATTATCAGAATGTATTAAGTCTGAGTGTGCTAAATATAAGCTAAGTATCCCTTCATTTAGAATGGAACCGGGTAGAAGTATAGTTGCTGATGCAGGTATGACACTCTATACAGTCGGTAGTATCAAAATTATACCAGGATATAAAAATTATGTATCAATAGATGGCGGTATGACAGATAATCCAAGATATGCATTGTATAGAGCTGATTACACTTGCTATACTGCAAATAAAATGGATGAAATTTCAGATTTTGAAGCAGACCTTGTGGGAAGGTGTTGTGAATCAGGTGATATAATTAAACCAAAGGCTATATTCCCAAAATCAATAAAAAGAGATGACATAATCGCTGTGGCAACTACTGGAGCATACAATTATTCAATGGCATCAAATTATAACCGTATCCCTAGGCCAGCTATAGTAATGATAAAAGATGGGAAAGACTTTGAAGTAGTTAAGAGAGAAAGTTTTGAAAACCTAATTGAAAATGATATATAAATTTCTTAAAGATATAAAAAATAATTGTCGTAATGACAATTATTTTTTTGCAAATATATAGAATATACCCTCATATTCATTAGTTTTTATAGTATCTAGAAGTTCATATGAAGTGCTAAGTATATAATGAATCTGATTGTTCATATTTGCTGGCACACCATAATTCAAATTATACTCTCTATACACTACCAAATCAGGGTCTCTTGACAATAAATAATTGTACTGTTCTTCAAATGCTGTGCTATCAATGCCATAAGAAACATTTGGTATCATGAAAAACTTATAATCTGGTATCTTATTCATGTATACATATACTTCTGGCAAAAATCCAAAGCCTAAAACCTTTAAATCTTTCTTGTCTCCAAAGAAATTTTTTGCAGCGGCTTTAATCTTTTCTGCACGGCGAGAATGATTAATATAACGATTGTTTATGCCAGAATTAATTGCGATACTAAATATTAAACATACTGCTGCCAAGACCACTACTGTGACAAGATTAATATCGTGCATGCGAGTTTCACTAGACCTTTTGTCATCGTACGGATAAGTTGTACTAGCCCCCTTGCCGTACGGGCGAGTTGTACGAGCCCCTACAAAATTTACTATTAAATAATATATGGCTAAAAAATATGGCATTAAAATCACTAGATAGTATACATAAGTTCTATTTGAAAATGTAACATAAGTAAAAGCAATAATTAACGATAACAGTATTGATACTTTATAATATTTATTAAATTTTAAAATAATAATTGATATAAAAGAAATTAATAACAATATATAGAAAAATACATTTTCACTAATTATAAACATTGCTGTACTAAATACATCTGTTCCAGTATCAACTGTTGATATTGCATAATTTGCATTTGTAGTGAATATAGCGTATATGGCTTCATTCACACTATTAGTTACTAACATATATATAAGATATGGAATTATTGATGCTATTACTCCAAGCAATCCAAATACAAAACACAGTGCAATTTCTCTGCACTTTTTTTCTTTAATTAGTTTAAGCATAAGCATTATAGCAAATGGTACAAATAAGATAGTTGCACGTATATTGGTCATAAGAGTGAGCCCGGCCAATGCACCAATCGCAAACATTCCCTTCGCATTAAACTCTTTAGCAACACCAGTTTCACACTCAAAATATTTCGAAAAAAGATATAAGGCTGGCATCATAAATGCTATAGCATAACTTTCCGTCCTACTATAACCAAAAGTAATATAATTTATATTAAGTACAACACCAATAAACAAAGCAGCAACTAGTGATTTTGTTTTTGAAAAACAAATGCGCGAAAACTTATATACATATATTAACGTAACAAACATCAATATGATTTCTATAATAAATAAGCCTAAATGATTTTTATCGAACAATGCGGCTATTGCATTTGCAAAATAAATATATGGGGTCTTATGATCAAATACATCTTTATATAGAACTTTTCCATTTAATATTGCCCTTCCAATGCTATAGAAAATAGCCTGGTCTGGGTCTGTAAATACTTCACTAAATCGTATAGAGTTTATAGATACAAAAAACTTAGTTAGTATGGTATATACTAACAAAACTAAATATTCGATTTTTAAAGTTTTAGATTTCATTACTTAAATTTTTATAAAACCATTAATTATATAGTTTTGACCTCTAAAGGGCTCGCAATGCTCGCCCCTACAACATTTGGGCTCCTAATGCACGCAACTACGGCATTCGGGCTCGCGATGCTCGCCCCTACGAAACAAACACAATTATGACGATTTATATCTTACAACGATATAGTTGTCAAAATCGACTATATCAAACTTCGTTTGATCTATCCTTTTTCTTAAAGAAATATCAAATACATAAACTATTTTATTATCCTCTTTAAGATAGCCAGGAAATACAAAGTTCCATTTTCCAAGTGATTTTACATTATTGAATGAACCTTTCTTGTCAATCAGTTTATGATTTTTATAGAAATATTGTGGATCTATTTTTAAATAATATAAAACATTTATATAGGGCTCTGCTGCTGTCCCACCAAGATTAATTTCATTTACATCTAAGCTATCTACATATTTAATAACTGGTTCCATACCTACTGCAAAGCAATCATACTCACTTATATTTACGCCTTCAATATATATGTTTTTTGCCTTTTTTAAATTGCCATCTATATACTTAAATGCAAAAATTGAAAAACACAATATCAATAATACAAATGAAGATACTCTTAACAATTTATTATTAAATAAAAGTTCAAACCCTTTTATAATAAAATAGATAAACGGAATTATTATAAAATTGGCACGATTAATATTTATATCCTTAAAAAACAAATTTAATATAAAAGCTGATATGAGCCATATGAAAAATATATCATCTACTACAACATGGCGATTTATGCGAGACCAGATAACGCCTATAATAAACATCGGAAAAGAAAATAGGTAATACATACCGATGCCTTTTATACCATTCCAATAAATTTTGTCATATTGAAATATATATAATTTAATAGTTCTAAATACATTAGTTAATAATGATATTAAAACATTGCCACTTCCAAATATAGACTCTTCTACCATCCTATTAACTCTTAACTTAGGAATGGTCATAAAAACTAATCTTATCTCATTTAAATCAAAAAAGTTTATAATAACAAATAAAATTAGTGGCCATGTTATAAATAAAGTAACAAATATAGTAAGTAGTATTTGTTTTATGCTAATCTTTTTCGTTTTAATACCATAAACATATATCAATATACAAAATACTGCAAGTCCTAAATACGCAGACGAATAAGAGTATGCCGATATTGATAACATAATAAATGCTAGAACTAAATCTTTTGTCTTTCCTACTCCATTAGAATCAAAAAACTTAATTAAAAAGTATGCCCCAAATAATACGAAGTCTGGAAACAAATTACAATCTAGCGCCCACCTACTTTTCATTATATGCCAAGGGTTAAGGACAAAAAATAAAACTGCGAACAATAAAACTATTTGTCTAAATTTATATTGTCTAAGTTCGTCAGTATTTTTATATACAACATTATCATCATTCAATCTGTTCGTTTCATTAGATAATAGCACTCTCTTCATTATCTTATAGAAAACAACTAAGGATATTGAAGATATTATTGCCATCGGAAGTCTTGTTGCCCAAATATTTAATCCAAATACCGCAATGAATGGAATAGATATATATGTAAGTAAAGCACTCTGTCCGCTACCCCATGCTAGTAAATAAACTGGCAGAAATATACCATTTCTATCACTAAGTGTTTCTAATATGCTATATGCATCATATGATAGTGATGCCTCATCACAGTTTAATCCAATCGGAAATTTATCTAATGCAATAAATCTCACAAAAAAACCTATAGCAATTATTGCTATGGCTAATTTATCGTATATATTTTTATTATTAGTTTTAATTATATCTCCTCTACAACATATGTGAGCAAAGTTACAACTATAGAAATAAATGAAAAAATTACTAAGGCAGTTCTTACAGTTAAAACTACAGGCTTATAAAGTTTATCGCTTACATTATCAGATGATTTAGCTTTACGTGCCTTCGCTTGGTTTGCTGACTTGTCTCCCACAAGATAATTTGCCCCTATTATAGTTAAAACCAGTAATATAATTCCTGAAACTAGTAAAGCCTCTGGCAAGCACCATATAAATCTTTCTCTCATGAAAATAGTTAAAACTATACCTATCAAAATGGTAACTATTGATATGATTAAGTTCTTTGTCTTTCCAAATCCCACGCTACAAATTACACAATAAATCAACATTGCAAAAAATAGAGTAAGGTGAATAGCAAATAACCCTATGCTATCCATGTTCATTGCAAAAATCTTTTCTTCAGTAGTTATAGAGCCTAAAAAGTATGTTCTAAAATTTAGCATAATTGTCTCTACTAATTCTTCGCCATTTTGATGCGAAAAATATGTTTTTGCTATTATAAGAACAATTGACGAAATTAGATATGCTAAAAACACATCTATCATTATTCTTTTCATTATATTATCTTTATTGTCATTCATTTGCAACCTTCTTTCTAAAAATCTCTGTTTTAATTCCTACTGCATTTGAGTCGCCTATCTTTTCATAATTAGTAGCTAAAGCATTATAAACCATCTCTTTAAACTCTTCATCTTTTAGCATACTTCTTTCAAATGCAACTATGATTAAATCCTCACTGGCCCTATCTATTCTTTTAATTAGAGCATTATAAGGCTCTGGATATTTTTTTCTTGGTACTACAGGTGTAGCAAAATACTTTTCATTTGGCAATACCTGAAATTCTTCATAGAGATATGGCGCATAACCCACTACCAATAACTTTGGTTTTCTCTTTGCATTTTCTTCTGATTTATATATCTTAGTAATTTGCTTTGCCACCTTAGACTGAGAATAACCATTTTGTGATGATAATTCATAGGTCAAACTATATGATAATACATTTAATAAAACTATTACTACTACTGATATAAGCAAAATTTTCTTACTTGCTTGTAACGATTTATCTACAGTATTAATTTCATGACTCACAAATACTTTAACTATAATCACAATCAAGAATACTACTGCTATTAAAATATAGAATAATAGATAATTTAAATAATTAGTATAAGGTCTAACTGACATAAATACTGAGTATGTATTAATAATAAGTGGTATTATGTAAAAAGTCATCAGCTCATGTTTAGTCTTCTTATCTACATTTCTAACGAGATAGGCAAACATAAACATACTTGCAAAACACATAACAACAAACTCTTTAAACTCATAGATTGTTTCTATAAATGATGCAGATAAAGAGTTTAATGATGGTAATCCAGTACCGGTATATAGCATATTAACGATGAAAGAACCATCTATCATTTCCATAAAGCAATTATTGATTAAGCAATATACGATTCCTGGTAGTAATGAAACTATGAAGCCTAATAGCCCAAATAATACATTTCTAATTAAATCTGTATAATTCTTATTCTTTATATATGTTATTAATAAGGATATGGCAATTGAAGCAAAAAGCAAAATTCCATTTGCCTTTATGAAGAATGAAATTCCTGCAAGGATGCCATAAATCAAAGCATCTCTAGGGCTCGTTGAACTCGCCCCTACGTTTAATACACTCTTTAAATATATATAATATGCTATAAGTGATAATGCCAATATAAATAATTCGCAAGTAATAGTGCCAAAACTTAAATAATAACTGCTGCTTATTACAAAAACTATGAAAGCGGATATAAAGCTTATAATAGTATTACCGTTAAACCTTATAGCACTAAGTAACAAGTAAGATATCTTATATGAATATAGTGCCACCAAATAATAGAATGCCACTGCTACAATATATAATCCTATATGATTAACTTCTATCATATTCGCTATGGCATATATAAAGAATAAATATATTCCCTTATGATCTATCAAATCAACGTATGGGACTTTACCATATTTTATTCCCTTACCAATAATATAGTAAAGCCACTCATTATATTGCATATTCATTATGCTGTGAAGTGGTGAAACTGAAGAGAATAACAATAAATTAATAGCCACAAATGCAAGTAAAATCAAATACACTTGAGTATTTCTTATTGATTCGACATCAGTACCAAGAACACTTGTCGAACTCATTACAACCACGGGCTTGCGATGCGTCCCACCTACACCATTAGATTTAGCACCTGCTTTGCCACCTTTTACACCTACGCGTTCTACACTCTTTCCTATATCTTTAGAGAATATTGTCAATGCCATGATAATTATATTGCCTGCAAGTGCAAATGTGATATATGCTACATATCTATAATTTGAATTACATGAGTATGGATAATTTACATTGAATGAAAAAAATGCAATTATCGCAAGTGCAAATAACATTAATGATAAGTTCTTTAAATTTTTTAAGTTCTCTGGTAATTTAATTTTTTTAATTTTAATAACTATAGAATTATATATTACTGATACAATGCCAAGGAACCAAAATACTATATTTAATAAATACACTACAAATAATGCAGGGTAAATATTATCAAATCTAAATTGGAATTCATCAAATGCTGAAGTTTTTACTAAGTCAACCCATATATTATATTCCGTCCAATCATGAAATATATCATATCTTCCGTCAAACAGTTTATATAATTGGAAGCTTAAATATCTCTCTACAAAAGTAAAGTTCCTTTCTGTCATGTCAAAGACTGTGCCAGAAACAACATTTGAAATTTCACCAAACTTTTGGCCAAAAACAATGTAATTTCGTATTGAGTATGATAGGCCTATTGGGAAAACAATTAGTGCAAAAATAATTAATTGCTTTGTAATTGACGGGCTCGCAATGCTCGCCCCTACACTAGAGCGGATAACACTCGCCTCAGCTGTATCTGCACTCTTTCCTAAACTATCAGCTTTTGCGCCTTTTAAAGATCTAAGCCAAATAATTAGCATCATTGGGCCTAGTATAAATGCTATAAGTCCTACCGAAACCTTTGTTAGCATACCGACACCTATAGATAATGCTAATAACACTATGGTTTTTAAGTCCTTATTCTTGCACCACTTTATACCAAGATACAATGATAGGTAAAAGAACATATATGATATACAATCATTGCTATACTGAGTTGTCATCACTATAAGCCCTGGATATAGTGCCATAATGCCAAAAAATACATTTTTTGCAATCTTAGACAAGTCAAATTCCTTGATAATTTTATATATTATGATGAGTGTGATGATAGAATACACCAATGTAAGTAACTTTGTACAAGTATAAATCTTAATCTGCTCAGCATTAAACACATAATCGCCAACAGCCAATTCTTCTTCTGAGACCAAATTGAAAAATGGTGATAATATCTTCATAAATACAGCTTGTAAAGTTGCATTTATTGGTGGCTGTGCAAACTCATAATAGTTATTATCAGCAAGGTGCCAATTATTAAATATATACATTGCATAATCCATATGTCCCGATTCCGCTAACACATCATGTTGGAACACAATTGGCTTAGCCAAAATGAAAGCAATTAACCTTGCTACAATTCCAAGTGCAAAAATTATAGTTGTAGATAAATCATTCTTTAATTTTTCAATATTTTCTACTATTTTCTTTTTAAAATTCATATTCATGCTATCCATTATACCACAGATTCAGCTTTACAAGCAATAAAAAACTCCCGACCCTAAGGTCGAGAGTTTTTATATACTTATATCTAATTAAAGCTTGACTAGATATTAGTTCCAATAGCAGTTAGTGAAGTAATCATTGTTTGGAACTACTTCATATGCATGCAATCTTGTTTCCTCAGGTAATATGGTTGGATTTTCAATAACAGTCTTTCCTGCATTATCAAATACGCCAAATGGGATCCACTTATTTGACCCTTCAGCTATAT
>OMRR01000140.1 GCA_900313535.1 uncultured Eubacteriales bacterium | reverse complement strand
TTCTTCAGTTGATATTTCTTCTACTACTGATTCACTTTCTTCTATGTTTTTATTTATGACTTCATCAATTACACTCTCTAAAATATTTGATGTTTCTTCTTCGTTTGTCTCGCTATTTTCTAAGCCACTACTCTCTATAATCTCATTGATTTTCTCAAGTGCCTCTTTCTCATAATCATTTATACTTTGACCACTACTGGTTTCTTCAATAAAATCTATTTGAGTAGTAGTTTCTATTGATTCTTCTTCAGGTTCAGTTTCTTCTTCGGCATTTTCAACATTACTAACATCAGTATCGGATGATTCAATATCTTCAGATTCTATGATTGATGTGGACTCTTCTATTAACTCATTATTATATGTAGTAGTTATTGTCATAGTTTCTTCATCAATACTTTCTGCCAAATTAAAAAATGACATAGAAAAAATAAGTGTTATCACTAACACCAATGAAATAGGTCTTCTTAATCGGTTCATTCGATACCTCCCATTTAGTTTTTGATTCATTTTGGATACATTTATTTTTACTCTCTTACAAATTTAAAATTTAACAACACTTGAAACATAATGGTGCTAAAATAATATTAGATTTACATAAAAATAATCTTTTATGCATATATGTATTTCTATTTTTAAACATTTCTTACCACTTTTACAAATAAATTTCTAAAATCTCATCTTTTAATCTAACTCAGTAAAAAAAATATACTGAGATTCTTTCATATGGGCGACTTTAATACAAGTTTGAACCATCAAACAAGAAATTTACTTTGAAAACTAACAAAAATTTTTATTTATGAATTAATATTGACAAAAATGTATTATTTGGTGTAAAATATTTGTCAGTTAAACAATATTTTGTTTTAAAGTAGCATCATAGTGTTTCTTATGATGCTATTTTTAATGTTTCCCTTGATGTCATTTTTCTAATTTTACTTACTGTTGTTTTTAAATACATCTTTGTAATATTAAGACTACTATGCCCTAAAATATGTGATAAATCAATAAGTGTTCTTTCATCATCGCCATTTCTCTCAATAAAATTGTTTGCGAAAGCATGCCTAAAACTATGTGGATATGCTTTGCGAGGATCTATACCGAGTTTATCTGCGAGTTTCTTTATTTCTCTATAAATATATGACCTATCAACACATTTCTTATTACAAGTTCTGATAATGTAGCCACTTGTTATACCCATACCTGCACAATAATTTAGCAAATCATTTCTCAAATCATCAGCAATATAAAGGTCTCTCCCTGAACCTTTATTGTAAATACTTATCACACCTCGCTTAACAGCTTCAACAGTAAAGAATTTTAGTTCAGATACTCTTATGCCTGTTTGAAAGAATATTAAAAGTGCAAAATATAATCTCTTTTTCTTCTTGGACTTCGCACCTTTTAACATCTCCAATGCTTCTTTCGTAGTTAAGACAACTTCATCATTTACAAAGCCATTCCTTTTACATTTGATAGCAGTTACTTTAGCATAACCTAAATCACAATAATCAAGCATCCTATTAACACCAATAATCTTATTGTTTATAGTGGCAATCTTATAAACATTAGTAAATTTTTCTCTTAAGTTTCTTAAATACTCAAAATAACCTCTAATGTCACTTTGTGTCAAATCCTTTAAATCTGTAACACCTATTACACTAAAATACTTCATAAAATCTCTTGAGGCAACACAATAAGAATTCCAAGTGCTTTCTGCTCTCCCTACACTAATTAAGTAATCTCTAAAACCATTCAGTAATACATTTCTAAAGTCCCTTTTCTCATTCTTCTTTGACATATTTTTGTCCTCCTTAAAATAATTTTTTCCTACAGACACAAGATAAAAAAAGAGAAGTGTGTAGCCACTTCTCATACATTTATATCTTGTGTTTTGTAGTTAATTTAAAGAGGTTATTTGATAAACCAGATATGCCAACTATCAGCATCGCCTATGTAATAGAAAGAGGCATTTATTTCCCATTGTATTCATTTTTCTTAATCCTTTCATAAATTCAATTATATCATAATGCTGATATTTCTCACATTTAAATTTTAATTAAAAAAGAGGAGTATCACTCCCCTTTGCAATTACTAAAACTATTATTAAATTAGAATACCATGGCACCTGTCGCATCAAAATAATGAGTAACACCATTGATTATAGTGGTGCCTGTTGCCATACTGCCATCAGAATTAAAATAATATGTTAATCCATTGATTTTTACAAATCCTTTCAACATAGCTGATGACATATCAAAATAATACCATTTGCCTTTTGTCTTAAGCCAAGTATTTCTTGCGAATACACCATTCAAATAACAGAAATAAACACTTCCAGCTCTTTCAATAAAATTACCAATTGGTATGATTCCATCAGTATCATAAACTACTTGTGGTGTAGGTATAGATATAGACCTACAATCAAAATTAGTTTGATAACTTGGAACAAAATTATAGCTTGTGCTATTTGGATAATTGTAAACTGGTGGTCCACTTGGAGTTGGTCCATTATTCCAATGGATTATTCTTGGCCACTCATCATTGCCACAATAATTTGCGAATGATACTGTACTGAATATAATACAAAATACCAAAACAAATAAACTAACTTTTTTCATTATATGCCCTCCTGGATATTTTAATATAAAGTTATCCACAAAAATCATATCAAAAAAAAAGCAAGTTATTATCATTTACTTTTCTAACAAAATGCTAACAATATTATTTAAAATACCTATAAAAAGATGCCTCAATTTCGAGGCATCCAATTAACTACTTAAACTCAACTATTTCATTTATTTTCACCTTAAAGTGCTTACATATCTTCTCTAAAGTAGATAATCGCATATTAGCACCAGCCTTTATTCTCTCTATAGTGCTTTTGCTTACTACCTTACTTAATTCATTTACATCTATTCTCTTTAATAA
>OMRR01000062.1 GCA_900313535.1 uncultured Eubacteriales bacterium | reverse complement strand
GGATTGCCAATTTTATTATTACTAAATGTTACAGTTGCATTTCCAGTCCAAGTTTCTTTACTTTAGCAGGGTGTCACTTTTATTGCAATAATAAGCCCCGTCCCTTCTACTTATTATTCTCTTACATATGTATAAGAATTGCACTTAGATAAATCTAATGTCACTATCCAATCACTATTAAGATAAGAAGTCCCGATAAAATGTGGTACCCATTTTACATATACTATGCCATCTTTAGGCATTTCAAATTCAATTTTACACTTTCTATCCGTAGTAGTAGCATAATTCTTTTTTGTCGTTTCACTTCCGACTTTTACTTGAATCGGATTACTAGTTGTAAGATTATTAGTAAATGGTCCATTAGAAAAGTATATATCAACTTCATGACTATTATCAACATATCCTGTATCACTATTGTGGACATGGGTATAGTTAAATTCAGGCTCCCATGTAATTTTATCTCCATCTTTTGCTGCTAATAATTGGAATCCTTGATTCAATTTTGGTCTATCTTTTTCAATCTTGAGATTTCCTTCTTCTATAGTTGACTTAACATTGTCTTGATAGATATCTTTTGCTTTTCTTAAAACTTTAAATAGTCCTATACTTGGGAATACTGCATCATCAGTAACATTTTGTGTTATTGGGATTGCATCCATAACACTTTGATGATTTGCAATATGATGTGCTGCTCCAAATGCTACTGCAGATTGTTCCAGCGTTGCTGTATTTTTAATATTTGTTGATGTAATACTTGATTCTGGAGAAGCATTTAAGAGTGTAGTCCATTTTGGATTTGATACTCTCCACTCAGTTTCTCCATCATAACTAATAATATGCTTATATCTCCTATCATTACCATTATTATCTTTATCAAGTGATACAACTGTTCTAAAATTATCATGAATATCAGATGCAAGAAAAGTTCTTAAAGCATCGCCAGTGCCACCTGAGCCTGAAGCTGGTGCTGGCTTCGCCGTATATACCCAACGATATGTAATAGGCCATGCAGCTGTTTTCACCGAGTCCCAGTTAGTAATGTATCCTGTTTCTTTTATCGTTGATAAATTACTCATAGTTATTGAAAAGTCAACATCACCAAATCTATCAAGCCAATCCCAATGTTGATTTTGCATTATGCTTCTTGTTAAAAACCATTGCTCTCTATATCTTACAGCTTGTCCATCCCAAATCATATCCCCTACATCATTTGGATTTGCCCCTGTACAAACTAAAAGATTTCTATAACAGTTATTAATTGTAGACCAAGTTTCATTGTATTTTAATGTGCTTAAATGCGAAACTGCTGTCCAATACGCTGTGCCGACTTCTCCAGGAACTGCTGATTCTGGGGCATCGCCATTGCTTGACCAAGTTGTTCCTAACATAAATTGCATATTTATATCAGGTACCTTATATGTATTTTCTAACACTCCATTTAAACTTGAAACATCTTCCCAAGATTTGTTTATAATGTTAGTAGATATTGGTTTAGTTAATGATATTCCTGCAAGATATGAAGATATAGCACCATCAATCTTTTTATCTATAGAATCATTATAATTTGTTATTTGATTGCTAAACGATTGTTTTAATGATTCAAATTCAGCTTTAGTTACAAATGCTGACCCATCATTATCAGATACTATTGCAGCATACAAATTAAAATTTAAGCATATTATCAACAAAAGTATAAACAAGTTATTTGTTAATTTTTTATTTAAACTACAAAATTTCATTTATAAGGTTCTCCTTAATCCTCTTTTATAGTTGATTTATATGTATTGCAATTTGGAATATCAAGTGTTGCCAACCAATAGTGATTTATATATGAAGTACCAGTAAAATGTGGCACCCATTTTACATATACTATGCCATCTTCTGGCATAGTGAATTTTACTTTGCAAGATCTACTGCTAGTAGTTGCATAATCTTTTTTAGTAGTATCACTCCCAACTTGTACTTGAATTTTATTCTCTGTTTCGCATTTATCACTAAATGGTCCATTTGAAAAATACACATCAATCTCATGAGCATTTTCTACCCAAGTAGTTGGTGAATCTTTTGCTTTTATATAATTAAACCTTGGTTCCCACTCTATGACAGTATCTTTTTCAGCAGCTAATAATTGAAATCCCTGTGGAATAGTAGGCTTATCTTTT
The DNA here is from genome assembly GCA_900313535.1 of uncultured Eubacteriales bacterium. Classification (GTDB taxonomy): domain Bacteria; phylum Bacillota; class Clostridia; order Lachnospirales; family Lachnospiraceae; genus UBA3633. The sequence goes on along the minus strand of OMRR01000062.1, from coordinate 4,113 downwards.
TTAATTTTCTTTTTTTCAGTTGATATATCAAATTTTTCATTATCTTGATATATAACTGATGCCGGTCTTAAACCAGAAAAGAGACCTAAACTTGGTATAGTAGCATTATTTGTAATTTCTTGAGTGATAGGTGCGGTTTGACGACCACCTTGATTAGGATTTGTATGATGTGCTACACCAATAACTCTACATTCACCTGATATAGTAGCCACACTCTTTAAATCTGAAGACGTTATACTACTTTCCGGACTTGCATTTAAGAGATTGATCCAATTAGGATTAGTTAATCTCCACATATCATCTTTACTGTGAGAAACAATGTGTTCATATCTTTTTTGTTTCCCATCTTCATCAGTATCAAGAGACACTTCAGTTACAAAACTATCATGCATTAAATCAGCAGGTATCTGTTCAAACACAGTTCCTTCAGGGTCACCTTCCCCAGGTTTTGGCCCATGCCAAAACTTATATGCTATTGGCCAAGCCGTTTCTTTTACACTATCCCAATTACTCACATAACCAGGAGCGACGATTGTAGTAAGATTTTGCATAGTTATTGCAAATTGACTAGTAAATTGTCTATCTAAGAAAGGCCAATCAATCGGATTTGCAACCCCATCACCTCTAAATGGAGCATAGTGATATACTAATCTAGCAATATTAAACTTTTCATGATACCGAGTTGCTTGCCCATCCCAAATTATATCTCCAACATCAGGATACTCTTTAGTAGTAGTAACAAGGTTCCTATAGCAATTTTTAGTCACGCTCCAATTCTCATCATACTTAACACTAGCAAAATTAGTAAGCAAATACCAAAACATACTAGCATCATATGCATTATTATTATCTTGTCTCATACGCGAATTAAAAAAGAAATCTAAAGTAACAGAAGGAACTTTATATGTATTATCTAAAACACCATTTAATTCTGATACATCTTTCCACTTTGAGTTTATTATATTTTTTGTACTAGTCTGTTCAATCTTTGTACCAGCTAAATAAGATGCTATGGCACCATCAATTTTATTATCAATGCTAGTATTATATGCATCCAACTGTGATTGGAAATTATTTTTAAGACTATCAAATTCCGCCTTAGTTATAAAAGCACTTCCGTCATTATCACTCACCACCGCCGCAAAACTATTTATACTTAATAAAAATGCAAAAATAAGGCAGAATGCCTTTTTCATCATTTTTCTTTTATTTTTACCTATCAACATTAAGTTGTGGTTACAACCTTCGGGCTCGCAATGCTCGCCCCTATGATAATTCATAAGGCCCCCTATGTTTTAGAGGGTTCGACCCCACTCCCCAGGACTACCTCCAAGAAAATTAAAAAGATAGGGGGTCAAAACCCCCTTAATAATTTCGTTTGAAAAATCGGCTATTTGCCTATAAAATCGCTGTAATAATCGGCGTTTTTCCTTAAAATTCACTTGAAAAATCGGCAAAAAGTTGCTATAATGTGCCTATGTTAAAGAGAAAAATTGAAAAAACCTTATTGGACTGGAAAAACAATAAGGACAAAAAACCACTTGTTATTAAAGGCTGCCGTCAGTGTGGCAAAACAAGTTCTGTTTTAAAGTTTGCAAACGAGAACTATAAAAGTGTTATTTACATAAATTTTATTGAACATCCAGAATACAAATTATTATTTGCAGATTCGCTAGATGTAAATGAGATTACTAAAAAAATGTCATCATTGCATAATTTTAAGTTTAGCGATAATAGCCATGATACAATATTAATATTTGATGAGATTCAATATTGCGGAAACGCTAGAACTTCTCTAAAATTTTTCAAAATTGATGGCAGATACGATGTGATAGCAACAGGTTCGCTTCTTGGAGTTAGAGGTGTAGGGGAAGAGGTTGTATCCATTCCCGTCGGTTTTGAAACAAATATAAATATGTATCCTATGGATTTTGAAGAATTCTTATGGGCAAATGGAATTAACGATGCCGTAATATCTGATTTAAAGAAAAAATTTGAAAATGCTGAAAAAATCGATGAGGCAACACATAAAAAATTCAAACAAATACTATTATCATATATTATCGTTGGAGGCATGCCAAGTGCAGTAGATAAATATATAAAAACCAATAAATATGATGAAGTATTGACAATACAAAAAGACATCATATCTGATTATCGCGATGATGTAATCAAGTACGCAAAAAACACAGATAAAATTAAAATCTTGGAATGCTTTGATTCTATAACAGCACAGTTAAGTAAAGAAAATAAAAAATTCCAATACTCAGTTGTTAAAAAAGGAAGAAAAGCAAGAGACTATGATGGCTGCATAGAGTGGTTAATTAATGCAGGGATTGTTGTCAAATGCAATAATTTAAATACTTTGGAATTACCATTTGATGGAAATGCTGATAAGGATTGTTTTAAAATATACATGCAAGACATAGGGCTACTTATAGCAATGTTTGAGAAAGGAACACAGTTTGATATTTTAAGCAATAACCTATATACATACAAAGGCGCCATATATGAAAATCTAGCTGCAGACATATTGTCTAAAATGGAGAGAAAACTATATTACTATAGAAAAGACTCTGGCCTAGAAATTGACTTTGCTATACGATATAAAAATGAATGTACACCTATTGAGATAAAATCAAATAATGAAATGGCAAAAAGCATGAGAACAGTTTTAAAAAACGAGAACATCTATCATATAAAAAATGGAATTAAGTTTGGCGACTACAATATAGGTAAAGACGGCAAACTTCTTACCGCCCCTCTATATGCAATGTTTTTTCTAAGCGAATAAAGAAGGCTGAGTTCTCAACAAGTTTTCTCCGCCTCGATCTTTTTCTCTTAACAATTAATAGTTAGTCACCGCCCACTATATTTCACTAAACCATACTTACTTTTAATTGCTTGCCCTATGCGCTTTCAGTCTGCTCTATTGAAGTAAACTCTACTTGGCATCCTGCTCCATCATTTGCACCACAATACACAAACCAAACTTTTTCATTCTTTTTACATTCAAATTTTACTGTTCCCTCTTCATTTGCCGCAAGATTCTTTGTTGAGTATATTCTAGTTGTGTCATTGTTTAAATTTGCTGTCTTAGGCCAATTAGATATTGGTTCACCTATATGAAATATACCTATGCCAGCTTGATCAGATTTCATCTTAATTTCAATCTCACCCTCTCCTGAAGTCTCACATATTTTTACACCATATTTAATTGGCAAGTTTTCACCTGTAGCTTCATTTGCTATTTTATAATATATCTCGTTCATAACCCATTGCTTTTGCAACCATGGAAAATACATACTATCAAGCTTAGCAGCTTGGACATAATAGTCACTTCTTTTAGTTGCAGTTGCTGGATTTATTGTTTGTTTTGTAGTATTTACTCTAGTATCTTTTAGTGTTGGTGCCGAATATCTTGATGACGATGAATCATAAGGATAATAAGGGAATCTATTATCTGTATTACTTATATTATCTTTATTATTACTAATATGAGCATAAGTATTTGCAGTTGACCATGGAGTAAACATTAAATTTCTATTTTCAACCTTGTCCTCTTTATAAAAATATGCACTTAAAATACCTCTAAAATTATTACGACTTGTTCCACTTCCATTTGGTGAATAATGATGTGATGTATAAATTGATGGCTTTATTAATGACATTTGATTAGTCATTGAAGCATCATAAGGATTATAAGAAGAATTTGGTAGTGTATTAAAATGTTGATCTGCTAAAAAATACGATTCATGTTCTTCAAATACTGCATCCAAATCCATTAAATAATCTACATGATATTTCCCATCAGTTGTTTCAGTACCTTCATATAAATACAAATTACTTCCATTCCATGATGCCTCTATTTCATATGCAGTGGTATTAAATGCTTGATTTAAATATAATTTTAGCTTTGGAACTGGTTTACCCGAAGTTCTTGAATACTGTCCTGATACCCAATAAATATTATGCTTATCTGTTATACTTTTATAAAGATTCGTTAACTCCGTTTTCTTATCAAGCTTTATTCCTGCAAGATAATAAGCAATCGCACCATCAATTTTTGAATCTATTGAAGTATTATAATTATCTATTTGATCAGCAAAATTT
>OMRR01000147.1 GCA_900313535.1 uncultured Eubacteriales bacterium | reverse complement strand
TTGCAAGCTGTTGACTTAACCATTCAACAATCATATAAACTGCGAGAATATTTATTTCCTAATGAGTTAAATTATTATTAAAATAACCACCAGCATAAAGAATTGCATCTACCGGCTGATTATTGCTTTCTACCCCTGTATATTGATGCACACCTGCGATTTCAGTAATTTCATAATCTGTCAAATCAATTCTTGGAAATTCAAATTTTTCAATCGCAGATATTAATAATTGCTATAACATCCTAAAGGTATCCAACTCATTTAGTTCTAAATACATATCATCAGTGATCTTTGAAAGAAAGGAGTCATATACTAGTGAAAAATCAGTCTTTATGTTAACTCCTCCTATTTTATTTTATTGTTTATTTAAATCAGGTTTATATCTTCTACCCGTTGGTGCTGCGCCTGTTTTTACAGGTGCTGCTCTTCGATGAGCTACTTCTGAAGTCTTTTCTTCAACTTCGCCGCCATCAAATTTTGTATTTTTAATTTCTATTGCTTTTGTAACATTAAAATTTAATTTATCTTGAATTGCTTCTCTTTTTGCCATATCATTTAATGGCAAATCAACAGCAAGTTGTTTAATTATTTCTTTAATTGCGTTTGGAGAAAAATCTAAACAATCTAAAAATTGATCTAAAGTTCCAGAAATCATAATGTTCTTAATATCTTCTTCAGAGTAATGATATTCTGGTTCAGATTTTTCATTAAATAACTCTATAACTGCATTTTCATCTGTAATCTAAAGATAATTTCTTAATATTTCCAAACCACCAGGAATAAAGGATAACTTCTCTAATTCTTCAAAAGTAAGCAGTTTACTTTCTTTTGGATAAAAAATCCTATTAACTCCAAGCTCAGGAATCTCATAACCAACAGAGCCATTGTATTTATTTATAACTTTAATTTTTTCTTTACTGTCCATAAAATAAACTCCTTTTATCTCCTAAATATAATTTTATAATAAAGGAGAAAAATATTATTTTTCTCCTTTATTAACTTTTTAATTTTTATCAATTCTTAGTTCCAATGAAAGGTTTTAAAGATGTATTTTCATAAATACAAATTCCTGGATTAACTAAATAAGTAGCTACACCAAGTTTTTGATAAGTTTGAAGTTCAGTAGACCAGTCTCTATTGTCAAAAGATTTTACTTGAGCTGTGCCTTCAAAAGCAACTTTTACAGGTTTTTCTGCGCCGGTTGGGATAATAAAAGCAAGAGAAGGATCAATTACTTTATTTACAAAAGTTGCATCCTTTCCAACATTATCTTCAAGAGATTGCGGTAAAATAATTACACGATGTCCCTTGTAAGTTGCAAAATATCCATTGTTCCAAATTTCATCTTTCATTCCATCTGACCAAGCAGCATAGTTATTACTAGTATCTGGCAACATCTTCGCTGCAAATTCAAATGTACAATAAATGGTACTCTTTCCACCGTAGCTGTCAGCAATCTGAAGTAAGGTGTCCATTGTTGTATCAGTAAAACCTGCCTGAGCATGATGTTGAAGTGTCGGTACTGTTTCCTTTAATGCGGCTAATGATTTAGCAATTTCACGATAAACAGCCTCATCTAGTCCTTCAAGAACCAAATTATAATAATCACTCATAGTCATACGACCGTCGAGCATTTCTTCCCATTCAATTCTTGAAGCGCCTCCATATGCAGCAGTAGGAACTTCTAATGTATATCCATCAAGCTTAAACACTTCGTATCTACCTGCTAAACCAACTCTTGTTACAAATTGCTTTGCACGTTTCTTTGATGCTTCACTAATTTTTACTTTATAAACTGGTTTTGTTCCCTGTGCAAAAGTTCTTACATCAGCAAACTGCCCATAAGCTTGCATAACCTTTTGTGGTAAAACTTCTGTTAATCCAACCTCTAAAAGAGTATAAATTAAATTCTTATTTTCTCTAAAATCCTGAGGAGTTTTACCCAATTCATTCAATTCTTTAATAAAAGTTTTATTCAGAGCTTCTGCCGAAAGCTTTTCACCTTCAAAAGAATAAGCTACAGAAGGATTCAAAGAAGCTCTGGCGTTAGCTTTCGCCAATGCAATAAGTTGTTCTTTATTTAATGCCATTTTCTTTTTCCTCCTTATTATTGTACTCTCTGAATTTTATAGCCAGTTTGACCATCTGGCATTGTATAAACTCTTACAATCTTCCAAATCATTCCAGTAACGCCCGAAAGAGATGTTACTACAGTTCCATTATTTTTTACAACCTCTAAAAATCCCGTAGATGAGCTTGGCTGTAAATATGTTCCAACAACTAATTCAGTGTCAGCTCCAATTGTAACAGTTGCAGTGTTAGAAGTATTTGCTGCATAAATTGTATTTGTTGTAAAAATATCTCCGACATTAGTTCCAATCAATCTTGGGTAAATAAACCTACCATCAACGTCAGAGCTTACTTTCACAGGGGTTGTAGAACTATCAAGAGTAATTTCAGTTTTACCAACTCCACTATGAAAATCTCCAATTGTAAAATCTGTATTTTTTAATGCAAAATCTTTATGACTTTGATATCTCTCATCATATAATTTTTCTTCATTATATACTAAATAAAATTCTCCATCTCCGTCAAAATTTACTACATTATTAGCATAATCATATTTAGCAAATTGACCTTGCTCAAGCTGTGCGATAGGAGTAATTGTTTTTTTGCCATTTGCAGTAGTAATTGTTGCTGCTGGTAATTGAGCATAAATTCTTCCTTCTATAATACCAGAAAGATGATTTGGCTCTACTTGGCCATAACCAATTCTTGTTACATTCGCCATTTTTTATTTTTCTCCTTTACCTTTTATTTTTTAATAACCTAATTTTTCCTGTTCTTTTACCGCTTTTACCCATTCTGGTAAATTATCAGTTGTTTCTTCAAGAGTATAAGTTACAATATTTTCAGTTGCGGTTTCTTTTTCATCAACTGTAAAATTTATTTTTTTATCAAAGCAAATTACAGATAATTTTGCTTTAATTTCATCATATGTATATTTCTCTTTATTCTGAAGCACATCTGCCTTATCCGCATCTGTTAACATATAAAATTCAGAAATAAGAGCATCTTTCTTTTGATTATCAATTTCAGTTTTAAATTTAGTAAGTTCTTGAAGCTGATTTTGAAGAGTTTCACATTGATATTTTAAATTATTAAAAGCAATTTCAAGATTATTATATTCAGTTTGTAATTTATTTACGTCTTCTATAGTAAACTTTTTCTATGCTTTTTCTTTATTTTCTTTAGAATCTTCTTCTTCAGTAGCATCATCATCTTTTGAAGTTTCGTCAGAAGAAGTATCCTTTTTCTCTTCTGTATCTTCGTCTTTTTTTGTATAATCAAAAGTAGCTTCGTTTGAATCTCCTTCTACTTCTGAAGTCATCCCAGCAGTTTCAGTTTTTTCTTCAGTTGCTGTAAATTCAGTAGTAGGCTCTAAAACTTTTTCCATCTACTTTTCTCCTCCATTTAAAACCTTCTTTAAATCTTGTATCATACTATAAAGAGTGTTTTTAAAATTATTATCAAGTGTAAATTTTTTACTAACATTTGGAGCTGTGACCGATGCACCCTAAAAACAAGGCTCAACATCGTCTCCTAAAATGCAAAGTTTTTGAATAATTGCATCATTTATAATAAAGTAATCCATTTCTTTGTCATAATTATATTCCCAACGTCCATCAACAGAAGCTTCAAAAAATTCCATAGATTGGGGACGACCTTCTTCCACAGGTAAGCTGGATTCTGGGAATTGAGATGTCCATAAGTAACCAGTAGTCATAAGATAGGTATGAGTAATAACATTACCCATATCATCACTATCTTCAAAATCTTGAAACCACACTTCTGAATCAGGAGCGACAAAACCATAAGGAACAGTTTGACATTCAAAATGAATTCCTTCATCATCTATGATCATTTTTTCTCCATGATCAGCAAAATCTTCTTTTTTCTATTTATAATAGCCGACAATAGGCGCCCCCCGAAGGGTTTTGCCTATTTCTGCGGCAACCTCTTTGCTAATAAAAGTTCTATTGCGGTTTGCCCCAACATATAAAACTTTTATTTCACATTT
>OMRR01000025.1 GCA_900313535.1 uncultured Eubacteriales bacterium | reverse complement strand
CTCATACTCATAAATAAGTATGTTGTCCACTCCAATAGTCATAGTCAAATCTCTTTCTTTTGTTTTTTCATTTTCATTATTGTTGTTGAATGGCTTCCCTTGTCTAATTCTTGGCTCTGGCACACCACGATATTTTATTATGTATTGCAAACCATCGGATGTTTTGGTGCAAGATGTAACATTTGGGATTTCTTGCCACACCCAATTACTATAATCTACTGGCATAAATTTTGCATAATACTTTTTGGTTGCAAAGCATGTAATTGTCATTGCAAATGTCATAAGCAAAACAAATCCCACTATCAAATATTTCTTCATAACCTTTCCCTCCGCCTTCATCACTATTTAATAAAGTCCAAACACCAGTCTTTTAAAACTTCGAAATCTGTTCTATTTTTCATATCATTTTTGATTGTATTATAAAGATTTATATCATCCGTAATAATTGTATCTGCTCCTGAGTCAAATGCTTTTACCATACCATCTTCAGTATTTACTGTCCATATGCCTGAAGTTTTACCTTTTTCTTCAACCTGGTTTATAAAATTTTGAGCCATCTCTTCTTCCATAAGGATATAATCTACATGTAAGTTATTTACATCCCCAAAGCCACCAAAGCAAAGGACTCCTGTATCCATTTCACTATAAGTATCTTCAGCATAGTTCATAATATCATATTTAAGCGAGATAAGAACAACGTCATTTTCACAACTTTTTTCTTTCACTATTCGTACAACATCTTCAACCATTTGCTTATCTGCTGTCACACCTTTTAATTCAATAAATAGTTTTATTTTTCCTTTTATTGTATCAAGGAACTCTTCAAGTGTAGGAACCTGCAAAACTTTTCCAGACCCTGTGGTATCCTGTATCTTAAGTTCTCTTATTTCATCAAGTGTCATATCTTTTGGCGCTTTCGCCACACCTGTTAATCTTTTGAAATCATCATCATGATTAATTATATAATGACCATCCTTCGTCCTTTGTATATCTGTCTCCGCTCCGAAACAATTATTCTCTATAGCAACTTTTAGTCCATCTATAGAGTTTTCACTTGCAAGAAATCCCCCGGCACGATGTGCTATTATTTTTGCAGTTTTGTCATTATGTAATATTTCCTCTGAAGTAACTCCTACCACTATAGCAAATATTGCAAACAACACGGATGCCATTATACATACAAGTACTTTTGGCCAATACTTAACCCTTTTCGCTTGCTCTCTATATACTAATTCGCTGTCACCATGAAGCTTGTTGCTATACTCATAATAAAATCTTGTTATTTCTATCATTAATATTGCATCGCATACTATTTTAAAAATTATTTCAATGAATCCGCCTTCAAGTAAAACAAATGCTGAAAATGTCCTAATTACAAATGCCTTTATATCTAAAACATTACTTGACGAAAGGCCCTCTTTGGTTAGGACGTAGCCATTTGGAACTTTTGCATTTATATTTGCAAGCGCTTTCACAGCTTCAAATTCTATCAAGAAACCTATTACTATTCTTATCAAAATTAAAACCAACAAAAGTCTTATCACTCTAAGTAATAATTTCTTCCAATTCTTCTTGACAATAAGTCTTGAATTTCTCATTGCTTCTTTTACAGTTTCTTTTCGTAAAAGCACTCCGTAAAATGTAAATGCATACATCACACCAATCACTGCCATCGCAAACATAAATGAAAAATAAGGTACGGCAAATAGTGGTTTCGCTTGTATCACTTCCATTATAAAATTCGGAACATAAAACTCATCAGTAAGACTAATTGTAAATCCTATTCCGATGAGTGGTGAGATAATAAATATATAAAGTAGGCAAAGAACACCATGTGGATTAAAAAATAGTTTTAATGATTCGAAACCTTCTTTTATGGCAGATAAGATTCTAGATATTACCGAACCAGTTTTTTTACTTTCAAATAAATCTCCTACAAATATTATTTCACCAAAAATCTCTATAGCGATATACACTAAAATGGCAAGTACTGCAAGAAATACTATTAGTACTCCCTGTGGACTAAATAAAACGTATGTTAAATTAGAAGTGGTTAGTGCATCATCACGAGTCATTACCAGCATTTTTGCTGCTGACACTATAAGACGAATTAAAACATAGACAATGATATAAGTCCAAAGCTCATAACTCCAAAGCTCCGACACCGACCTAAATATAAACTTTTTAAGCCCTATTTCTTTTCTTTCTTGATTTTCATTTACTTCTTTTTTCTTACCAAACATATTTTCTTCATTTTATTCTACAGCTTACTCAGCAACAACTTGTAAATTTTTTCTTCCAAAAATGGGTTTATGCCTTCCTGATTTATAAAAAAAACGAATTTGATGCCGAGATAAAGTGCTGCCTCATTTTCTATCTCTGCAACTTCTTTATCTGTGCTTACACCAAAATATTCTTTAATAAACTTTTTCCAAAACTTATAAAGCAATTCATGCGAACAGTGGAATATATTTTTTGCCGCTTCATCCACAGTATCAACACATGCAAGATAAGTTGTACCTATATCAAACATCGAGTTACCATACATAAAATCACTTAAGTCAATAAACAACGTTTCACCATTTTCATTATAAATAAGGTTGCCTGGGCTTAAGTCACCATGCAAACAAGTATTTTTATCTTCAACACTATCAAGCCATTTTGTGATTTTATTTTTTTGGTCCGCATCTAAATACTCGTTTGCTTTTAATTGCTCTCTAAAATAATCTTTTATATTTGGAAAAATATTTCCTTCACCCTTTATAGAATGCAGATACTTAACTGCTTTTGTAAAATCAATGGCATATTCTTCAACTCTCTCTGGATTTTCACTAATAGCTCTTGCAATTGACTTTTTATTCTTTACAGTTTTAAATGTCACTCCAAGTAATTTATCACATAGCACTAGATCACCTGGATCTGGTGTTGGTATCCCCATATCTTTCACAGCTCTTGCAACTTTATTTTCCCTTGCTATCATTATAGGGTCGACGAATTCATTATATAATTTCAGCATAATTCCTTCATCGTGCTTATTATAAAAACTTCTTCCCATAAATCCACCGCCAAATTCTACCCAGTCATTTAAATCTATAGTTTTAGGATTATTTTCTTTTATTACTTTTTCATACAACTCTTTTTTGTACATATCTCTCCAAAAATACAATAATTATGTCCGTCCCTTTTATTGCAATAACTATCTCCGTCCCTTTTGTTCCTTCTATTCCATACTTTATTTACTTAAGCAACTCCTTGATATTTTTCTTGTATTCCTCCACACCAGGTTGGTTAAATGGATTTACACCTAAAATTAGTGCAGAGATTCCACAACTCATCTCAAAGAAGTAGAAAAGTTCACCAAGAGTAGTTTCGTTTTGTTCTTCAACCTTTACTTCTATAACTGGTACATTTCCAGTATAATGAGCTTTCTCAGTTGCACGAAGAGCTATATCATTTAAATCATTTACAAAAAACTTGTCATTATATTTCACTCTATCCTTATCATAATCATTTTCAATCATGATAAATGTCTCAAACATATTTCTCTTTCCATCTTGCATGAGTTGTCCCATAGAGTGTAAGTCGGCAGTCATATTGAGTGATGCTGGGAATATTCCTTTGTTGCCTTTACACTCTGACTCACCAAAGAGTTGCTTAAGCCACTCTGCAAAATACTGCATGTTTGGACTAAGTGTTGAAAATACCTCTATATCCTTGCCAGCATTATAATAAAGGTTTCTAACTATGGCATACTTCATCGCATCATTTTTATTTTCATCCACAAGGGTGTAAATACTTCTTGCTGCCTCTGCACCCTTCATCAATTTATCAATGTCAAACCCTGCACATGCAATAGGTACAAGTCCTACAGCAGAAAGCACTGAGTATCTACCACCTATATCATCTGGCACTACAAAAGTTCTATAGCCTTCTCTATCTGCCTCTTCTTTTAAAATTCCTTTTGCTTTATCAGTAGTTGCTATGATTCTTTTCTTTGCACCATCTTTTCCATATTTCTTCTCACAAAGGACTTTAAATTTATCAAATGCAACCGCTGGTTCAAGTGTTCCGCCACTCTTACTAATTACATTTATATAAAAGTTCTTACCCTCTACATAATCAAGAGTTTCTTTTAAATACTTTTCTGAAAGACCATTTCCCACAAAGATAACTTCTACACCCTTATTGCCATAATAATCTGAAAGGTATTCTATCGCAGCCTTCGCACCGAGATACGAACCTCCAATTCCTATAGATACAAGAACCTCTGCTTCTTTTTTTACTTCCTCTGCTACTTCCTTAATGCGGGCAAATTCTTCCTTGTCATACTTTATTGGGTGGTCAACCCAACCAGTCATATCAATCTTTCCAGACAACAACTCTTTTAAGTTAGCCTTTGCTGCATCCTTTAAACTTCCTAAATTTTTAAACTCCTCTGCTCTCTCAAAATTAACTTTAATCATATTCTCCTCCTCCTATATTTTATATTTCATTTTCATTTCTTAGTATTTCTGCTATAAATATACCTTATTTACTACATTTTATCAATTAATTTCTAATATCCTTATTTTTCGCTTGCTTTATTTTTTTTTAAATATATGATAAAATAATCACATTATGAAAAGAAAAATTTTATTAAAAACTATTGTTGTAAGTTTAGCGCTAATTACTGCTTTGGGATTTTCGAGCTTTTCGGATGAGGCTGATGACATTTATTTATATGGCCCAGCGGCAATGTCACACGAGTCTTCTACTATATCAGCGGCGGATTTAGAAAATGTCGTTCCCGATTCTTCTTTTGATGAATTGAGAGGCAGTGGCTTATTGAAAAAATCTGATATATCAGCAATAAGTCAAATCGTTGTAGCAGAATCTTCTGCTGCTGCAATTATGCCTACTGCTGCTTCAGTATATGTAGGTTACCCTGTAAATGCTCCTACTCCTTTGGTGGCTGAAGCTTCAGCATTTCCACAAGCTGCCACAACAACTGGTCAAGTCTATAATTCTACTGGCTTAGATACTAATTTAAGCAATTTTACACAAAGAACTTTTGCAAGCACTAAGGTGCAAGACACATCTGCACCAAGTTATGCTCTTATAAATATTAACACTAAAGAAATCTATGCTACAAAAGAGCCAAATGCTAAATACAACCCATCAGGTCTTACAAACCTTATGACAGCATACATAGCAACTCGTTATCTAAGTATGGACACTGTATTACATGTAAATGCATCTGCAGTAAGAGGATTAGATAAAGATGCCTCTATAGCTGCATTGCATGCTGGTGATACTATCACTCTTAGAGATGCCATCGCATCAATGTTTGTAAAGGGTTGTGTAGATTCTTCAAATGTAGTAGCTGAAAATGTATCAGGCAATATAACTGATTTTGTTAAACTTATGAATACAACCGCTACAAGTCTTGGACTTACAAATACAAATTTTGTAGACCCTTCAGGTATCGGCAACAATGAGAGCACTGCTCTTGATATGTCGATCATAATGGCTAAGGTTTGTGAAAATCCAGAGCTTGTAGAACTACTTAAACTCTATCAATATAAATTACCAAAGGCTTCAAAAAGAGGTGAGCTCATACTTTATTCAAAGAATACTCAATTAAATAAAGAAAACTCTACATACAATGCTGATGTGTTAGCAAGCAGACTCGCGTACTCAAGTTCTTCAAAGTATTGTATCAGTTCCCTTATGAATCACAACAATAATTATGTAATAGCTGTAGTTTTAAAAGCAGAGGGCACTCAATTCTCTGCTACAAAGAAACTATTTGACTTTGCAAAACTTGTATTGACTGGCAACGCTAAATAAATATCCAATAAACAAAAGAGCGGCATAGCCGCTCTTTTTTATTTTGTTAATAGATATCCGTCTAAAATAATTTCTGTAAACATTTCCCCTTCTTCGGAAAACTTTATGTTCATGTTGCTGACAATATATTTTTTGTCTTCATTTGTTACATCAACATCTATATCTTTAAGAAGTATTTCTTTGTTGCTAGTATAATCATTTTTAATTATGCTATCCTTTATATCGTTCAACAATTTTGTTAAATCTATAGTATCGAATGCATTTGAATCAAAATCTTCTATCTTCACTTCAGCAAAGCTTTTAACTTCTTCACTTGTCTTATGATAGTATTTCCACTTTTGTTCCTTTTCATAATAGTTTATATGTACTTGCGCTTCTGTCATCTTTTTATAGCCTTCTACATCATAATCATGAATGTTGTAATATTGATTAATTCTAACCTTTCTCTTTCCTTCTTCTTCTTCTTTTTCTTTCTCCGTATAGTCATAACCTATTTCATGTTCTTCCTTCACTGTTTGCACATTAAATACTTTATTGTATATATCTGGGAATTGATACATATTCACAAATGGCACATATGTAGTCACAAATACAATTATTGAACCTATAACAAACATGTAGTGTAACTTTTCATACTTTACAAGATACATTACGATGTAAATTATTTCAAATATTATAACTACTGCTCCTGCATATCTACTCATTGTAAGACCATATTGATTGATTCTAAGTCCAAGTGATATGATTTGTAAAATTAATGCAGGTATAAATGCTATCGGCATATTTTCTATTATCTTTTCGTATATAGTATCTCCATCAAAGCTTCTGCTTATAAGTGATACAAAAAGTCCTAAACTAAACAAAATTGTACAAACACTAAATACTTGATTGGATGGTATATTTCTTTCAAATATCATTTTCACAAGATACATATAAAAGAAAACGAATCCTATAAATACCATTATAAACATTACGTACTTTACAAGTATTTTTGAAAATAGCGTCAATTTTCCTTCAACCTTTTCAACCGATATAAAATATCCTATGTAACCTACTATTACAAATTGAAATACCATCACGTTATATAATAATTGCCAATTTGAGCCTTTGAAAAGATTGTCATATATAAAGAATAAAATCGCTACACCCGCTACAACAACACATTCAAACAAGAAAACTGCAAGTGAGTTCATGAGAACTTTTAACATATATTCAGACATTTGCATTTTCTTTTGCTTAACTATAAAGAAATATGTTAATCCTGAAAATACAAAGGTAACTAGATACGCTGCATAGTTAGTGTCTGTCATTACTGGGTTTGGAATCATTCTTACTAACAAATATATAATTAATGCCAAAGCACTCGCCACTATGTTGCTAATTATGCTATTGTTTTTTATCTTGTCAGGAATCTTGTCCTCATAATTTTCAAACACTTTACAAAAAAGAAATGATCCCACTACAACAGCAGACAATGTCATCATAGTCTCATTTAACATTTTTGTTGTTTCAGTAACACGATAAACACCTCCTAAGTTCATCAATTTTGTTATAACAACTGCAAGTGCTATAATACATGCAAATGTAAATGGATACTTTTTTACAAATTTAATTGCTAACTCTTTCATTTCTAACTCCTTAATTGTAAATTCTTTACTATTTCATTTGTAAATTCTTCACTTGTCGCACTTCCACCTAAGTCTTGTGTAAGTATGGCTTTTGCTTTTAATACTTTATCAACTGCTACGAGTATCTTTTCTGATACATCTTTTTTACCTATATGGTCAAGCATCATACATGCTGCATTTAAAAGTGCAAGTGGGTTTGCTATTCCCTTACCTGCTATATCTGGTGCAGAACCATGCACTGCCTCAAAAATTGCTACATCTGATCCTATATTCGCACCACTTACAAGTCCAAGTCCACCTACAAGTCCTGCAATCAAATCTGAAATAATGTCTCCGTATAAGTTTGGTGCTACAAGCATATCGTATTTTTCAGGATACATCACAAGTTGCATACACATATTGTCTATTATCTTATTGTCTGCCTCTATACCACTGTATTCTTTCGCTATGTCATTAAATAAAGATAAAAACAATCCATCTGTTTTTTTCAAAATGTTTGCCTTGTGAATGCATGTTACTTTTTTTCTACCAAATTTCTTAGCGTACTCAAATGCATATCTAATAATTCTTTCAGATGATTTAGTGGTAATTCTTTTTATAGCTTCAAAACCACCATCAATATCTTTTTCTTCACCTATATATAAATCCTCTGTATTTTCGCGAATGGTAACTATGTCAACGTTATTGTACTTTGATATACCTTCAATAGATTTTGCTGGTCTCAAATTAACATACAAATCAAATGCAAGTCTAAGTGAGACATTTACTGATTTAAAACCTTTACCTATTGGCGTAGTTACTGGACCTTTGAGTGCGACCTTGCACTCCTTTATAGCTTCCATAGTTTCTTTTGGTATCAATTCACCAACTTTGTCAAATGCTGTCTGTCCTATATCAAATTCTTTATAATTTAGATTTGCTCCTGCTGCATCTAATATTTTTACTACAGTACTTGTGATTTCTGGACCAATGCCATCACCTTTTAATAATACTATATCGTTCATTAATTTCTCCTTTTCGCCCTTATGAATCGAATCCTACATACTTAGTTGCTGGACGAACAATTTTATTGCAGTACAATAAATTTTCTATGTCATGAGCTATCCAACCTACAACTCTTGATGCTGCAAACATTGGTATATATAAATCTCTTGGCATATTTAATAAATCATATATAAGACCTGCGTAGTAGTCAACATTTGCACAAGCAGTCATATTGGTTTTGCTTGCTACTTTTTCTTTTGCAATATTTTCAAATCGCTCATAAAACTTTATTCTATCATCTTTTTTAAACTCTGATAATTTTTCTGCCTCTGCCCTAAGTATCTCACATCGTGGGTCAGAAATAGTATAAATTGCATGCCCTATACCGTATACTAAGCCACTCTTATCAAAGTACTGTTTCTTTAAAATTTTATCTACTATATTGCTAATTTGATTGTCACTTGCATCAAGTCCTATGTCATCTATTATTTTATTCATCATATCTTGTACAGCCTTAGATGCTCCACCATGTCGTGGTCCCTTAAGTGATGCCATAGATGCACAAATCATAGAATACAAATCTGTAAGAGTTGACGATACAACAGTTCCTACAAATGCACTATTGTTACCTCCACTATGGTCTGCGTGAACCATGAGACATCTATCAAGTGTCTTTGCCTCAAGCTCTGTGAATTGACCATCATTTCTTGATAAATACAAAATATTTTCTACATAAGTATATTCTTTCTTTGGATAATGTATATGAAGTGAATCATTATCAAGATAATGAGTCTTTGCTTGCAAACAATAAGATATTATAGCTGGCATCTTTGATAATAAAGATATGCCCTTTCTCACAAGTTCTAATGTATTTGTATTATCTGGGTCAGAGTCAAATGAATATAGAGAAAGTATAGAACGTGTGATATGATTCATAAGTGACTTTGATGGATGTGGCAATATAATGTTTTCAAGGAAGCCATTTGGCAAGTCATAACCATCACTAATTAATTCCTTAAACATTTTTGTTTCCATATCATCTGGATAATGTCCAAATAGCAAAAGGAAACATGTTTTTTCATAGCCAAAATCATTTTTTGCCATCTTTACAACTTCTCTTATGTCAATGTTTCTAAAATAAAGATTTCCTTCTTTTGGCAACTTAACATCATTTTCAACATCATATCCTGAAACATCAGAAATTTTAGAAAGTCCTACAAGCACACCTGTGCCATTTTCATTTCTTAATCCTCTCTTAACTTTATACTTTGTATATAACTCAGGGTCTATATATCCATCTCTAAGCATCTCTGAGTATTTGTCTTCTAGAAAGTCGTACATATTTTTCTCCCCTACAAACTTGATTTGATTTTATTAAGTAAGCCGCCACACTCTATTAATTCATACTCTTCATCACTTAATATATTTTCAATTTCAAGTTTTATATTTTTAGTTAAATTTTGAATTGTGATTTTATTTCTATCGTAAGAAACTTTTACATCGTCAAGTAAGTCTGCTGTAAAACTTTGATTTCCAAGTTCGATTGGCAAGATGCCAAAGTTTATTAAATTCTTTCTATGTATTCTTGCAAATGAATTGGCAATTACTGATCTTATACCAAGATATCTTGGGGCTATCGCTGCGTGCTCTCTACTTGATCCTTGACCATAATTATTTTTAGCAACTATCACTCCACCACCATTTGCTTTACATCTATTTGCAAATTCTGTATCTATAGACGAAAAGACAAATTCAGAAATCTTTTCTATGTTACTTCTATATGGTAAAACTTTTGAACCTGCTGGCATTATATGGTCTGTAGTAATATTATCTTCAAGACTAATCATTACCTTTGCTTCAAAATTATTTCCAATTGGTTTTAAGTCTGGGAATTTCTTTATATTTGGCCCCATCTCTACTTCACCAGTAAAGTCAGGATATATAAGAAGGTTACTGTCTTTTGGATAAGTGATATTTAAATCAAATTGATTTAAATCCATATTTTCTGCTGCACTTATATGTCCACTGATTGCAGAAGCTGCTGCAGTTTCAGGTGATACTAGGTATACATTTGCACTTTCTGTGCCACTTCTTGCATAGAAATTCCTATTGAATGTTCTAAGTGATACTCCATTTGTCTTTGGTGACTGTCCCATTCCTATACAAGGTCCACATGCTGATTCCAATATTCTCGCTCCTGCATCAAGTAAGGTTGATAAAATTCCATTTTCAGTAATCATTTTCAAAACCTGTGAACTTCCAGGTGCTATAGCAAGTGATACATCTTTATTTACCTTTTTACCTTTTAGAATTGATGCAACCTTTGCCAAATCACTTAAACTTGAATTGGTACAACTTCCTATCAACACTTGATCAACTTTTACACCCGATAACTCTTTGATTGTTTTTACATTGTCTGGTGAATGTGGACATGATGCAAGTGGTTCTATCTCATTTAAATCTAAAACTATGTTTTCATCATATGTACAATCATCGTCTCTAACTAATTTCTTAAAATCTTTTTCTCTACCTTGCAAAGTTAGAAACTCTAAAGTCTTTTCATCAGCTGGAAATATTGAAGTAGTTGCTCCTACCTCTGCTCCCATATTGCAAATTGTTGCACGCTCTGGCACAGATAAAGATAAAATTCCTTCTCCATAATATTCTAGTATCTTATTTACTCCACCCTTTACAGTGAGAAGTCGTATAATATGAATTATTATGTCTTTTGCTGACACGCCAGGTTTTAATTTCCCTTTTAACTCTATACCAACTATCTTAGGTTTGACAATTGAATAAGGCATACCTGCCATAGAACATGCTACATCAAGTCCGCCTGCACCTATAGCAATCATTCCCATACCACCTGCTGTAGGTGTATGTGAATCTGAACCTATCATTGTCTTACCTGGCACTGCAAATCTTTCAAGATTTACTTGATGACAGATACCATTTCCAGGTTTTGAAAACACTATACCATATTTATTTGCAACTGTCTGCAAAAATCTGTGGTCATCTGCATTCATGAAACCATTTTGAAGAGTATTGTGATCCACATATGATACTGAAAGTTCTGTCTGAACTTTCTCCTTTCCCATTTGCATAAACTCAAGATATGCTAAAGTTCCAGTCGCATCCTGAGTTAATGTGTAATCCATCTTTATTTGCATCATATTACTCTTCTCATCATACGATACAAGATGTTGATTCAATATTTTGTTTGCAAGATTCTCTCCCATATTCACCTCTTTTATTATATGCACCAAGTCATATATGGCGGGATGCATAAAATATCTTCATTTTTAATTAAATTTCTTGGATGTATTATTATTCTCTTTTCTATACGCTCTTTAAATTTTTCTTTAAATCTATCAAGGGAAACTTTTGAGTAGTTTCTTGATGATTTTGCTTCAATAGGCACCAATTCTTTTTTCAACTTTGTATCAGTTATTAAAAAATCTATTTCTATATCATTTCTTTTCTTTTCTTCATTGTAATTAGTGTAAAAATATAATTTATATCCTTCTGCTGTAAGCATTTGCGATACAATGTTCTCATAAAGTATTCCTTGATTAATTGATAAATTATCTTGCATTACTTTTTTATATAATTCTTCTTTTGTAATTTTATATTCATCAAATGCAAGTGAAAATAAAAGTCCTGTGTCACCCATATAACATTTTACATAAGAATCATTTTTATTTATAGATAAACCAACATTTGGATCGTTACACTTATAACAATTATTTACTATCATAGAATTCTCAAGCCATAGCACTGTATTTTCAAATGTACTATCTGTATCTATACCATTTCCAACTTTAGAAAAAATAATTCTCTTTTCATGTTTTGATAAAAAAGCTGGTATCTGTTCAAATAGCGACATAACTTTATTTTTATATAAAGTTTCAATCTTCATTATATCTTTTCTATACAAATCAAGTATAGATCTTTTTCGCATATCGCAATATTCAAATCCATTTTCCAAATACTCTGTTATCGCTTGTGGCATACCACCAATCAATAAATACTTTTTAAATAACTCCAAGGCATCGTTGTGTAAATTCTTATCAAGTTCTTTCTCGCACTCATATGCACTTTTTATATAATCTAGTATTTTTTCTTTTCCCATAGCAAAGACAAACTCTTCAAAATCGAGTGGATACATTTTGAAAATTTTTTCTTCCGATGGTATAGTAATATCTTTCACATTTTCTTTAATTGAAATAAGTGATCCTGTTTCAATGTAATCAAATCTACCATCAGCAACTAATTTTTTTATACTCTGTCTTGCTTTTGGAAACTGCTGCACTTCATCAAAGATAATAAGACTTTTACGTTTAATAAGATTTACATTATAGACATATTCCAAGACCTTAAAAAACTCATCAAGATTTGAGAGTTTGTTTTCAAATGCATCTATCACTTCCTTGCTACAATCATTAAAATCAATAAGTATGTATGTTTCATACTCATTTTTTGCAAATGTTTCAGCTATGGTGGATTTCCCTATACGGCGAGCACCCTCAATAAGTATAGCACTTTTACCTTGTTCTTGCTCTTTCCACTGTTTTAAACCATTATATATTTTTCTTTTAAACATATCTGTCATATGTGCAAATTATAGCAAAATTTAGGTAAAAACGCAATGTTAAAATGTATTGAATTTCGGCAAAAACGCAATGTTAGAAAGTATCGAATTTCGGTAAAAACGCAGGGTTAGGCTTAAATACCCCTATTTTATTCATCTAAAATCAATTTTTCCTTTTTGGCTTTTTCTTTAAGTTTTTTCATATGTTCTCTTTCAATTTGACTTATACTTTTTTTAGGACTTGGCAAATCTTCTGGCATAGTACCACCTATATCTTTAATTGCTTTTCTTACTTTACTTCCTACTTGGTAATGAGTATGTGTTGCATTTTCTTTACTTTTGTTTTTAATTTTCTTCAATTTCTCAGTGGTTTGTGAGATTCTAAATAAATTTGCAATCAATTCTGTACTACCCATGAAATCAAGTATCTTTTCATTTTTCTTAAGTTTTTTTCTTTTCTTTATATCATCAACTGTAAGACCACCATATAATCCCATGTATCCGGCATTTTGAAATATTGCATAGTCTTCATTTGTAATAATTCCCATATCATGTGCCGAATCAACAAGCAACTGATTCCATTGTTTAATATCTCCACGGATAACTAATCTTCGCTTATCTTCATCTAATTCTTCAAATTTATCATTAATCTCTTGTCTATATGTCTGTACTGCAAAATATGTCTGTCCTAATGCAATAACCTCTTTCCTTGGGTCACCATTTTGCACAATTAAATAGCATGCATACCTTGTGAGTTTATAGTCAACTATTTCTCGTTTTCCTCCTTTTCCATGCTCTATCAAT
>OMRR01000046.1 GCA_900313535.1 uncultured Eubacteriales bacterium | reverse complement strand
ATTTAAGTCGTTAGAGATTTTTGCACTTACATTTACTTTTATTGTTTCACTTATAACATTTATAGTTTATTTATTATTCACGGTCAAAGCACCAATTACTCTTTTAGAGGGTATTCAGTATATTGTTATAGGTTTAGTATTTATGGTTGCTTGTGGTTGTGGTTCGCAGGTTGGGTATGATAAAGTTATAAAAACAATTAAACAAATTATTGCTTTATTTGGAGGTTCAAATGCGATTCAGTAAGAAAGTCCTTATAGGGCTTATTGTATTTGTCGTTTTAATGACTGTGGCATACACAGTCATTTTTTATATAAAAGGATCATACCCAGTAGAGATGTATTTGGCACTTGTACCAACTTGTGTCACGGAACTAATACTTTTATATAAATTAAAGATTAAGGAGTGTGAAACAGATGACAAGGATGGAGTATCTGAGGCAACAGATTGATGAAATGAGAGAAAATGGTGCAGAGCCTGAAGATATAGCACAAATAGTTCAAGAGTTGAATATGGAAATAGCTAAATCTAAGGTTCAAGCACCAGAAGCTCTCCAAGGTGGTGGCAAAGGACAAAGGAGGAGCAAGAAGAATGGTTAGAGAGTTCTCGTTAAAAAAAGATGGTGAGTTAAAACTATCAGATAATTTTAAAGTTAAAGAGTTCGCTTGTCGAGATGGGTCAGATAAGGTTTTAGCAGATTTGGATTTAATTAGCAAACTACAAGATTTTAGAAATTTTATTGGTAGACCAGTAATTATACCAAGTGCTTATAGGACTGATAGTTACAATAAACAATGCGGAGGTGCAGAAAACTCATATCATTTAAGAGGAATGGCTGCTGATGTTTATTGTGATGGTGTCAAAGCTATTGTTATTGCTTTGTGGGCAGAGTTTAATGGACTCGGTGGTATAGGGCTATATCTAAATAGAGATAGAGAGTTCGTCCATCTTGATACAAGACCTACAAAATATCGATGGGTTAATAGGAATGGGACGAACCAAAAGATTAATAGCATATTTGACCTTCTGTAATGGAAGGTCATTTTTTATTGATTTATCAATGTTTTTAGGGTGGGGAGGTGGATTTAGTCTATGTAGTAGGAGGTGATAAAACAATGGAACATTCAATAAAAGTAATGGTGGAAACAAAAAGTGGAAAAGAGGAATTGTTAAAAAGTAAGCACTTAAAAATCCGAGAAATAATTATGAAGTTTTTATTTGGAGATTTTTGTGAAGTGATAGTTTTTAATCCATCTAAACAAATCAAAAGGATACAAGTTGAAGAAGTAAAGGAGTAACTATGGAAGATTTTAGTATTGTAAAAGTAAAACCATTTAATCACCAAGTAAAAGGTGCAGAACTTGCACTTAACACATTTGATAATCCTACTTCTTCAAATGATGGTTTTGCATTGTTAATGGAAATGGGAACAGGCAAAACCCTAACAAGTATAATAGTTACTGGGAAACTATACCAGAAAGAAAAAATAAGCAAAGTTTTAATCGTAGCACCGCTTTCAATTCTTGGTGTATGGGAAGAAGAGTTTTTAAAGTTTGCAAACTTTTCTTATGAGTTAAAAGTGCTTACTGGAAGCGTAGCAAATAAGAAAAAACAACTAAAAGAATTTAAAAATGATGAAAAGTTAAAAGTTGCAGTAATAAATTATGAATCAGCTTGGCGAATGAAAAATGAATTATTAGAGTATGGTGCTGATTTAATAATTGCAGATGAAGGACATAAACTTAAAGATAATAGAAGTTCACAAAGTAAAGGTATGCATGAACTTGGTGACAAAGCACGATATAAACTATTGCTTACTGGTACAGTTATCACAAATAAGGAAATTGATGTTTTTAGTCAATATAGGTTTTTGGATAAGAGAGTATTTGGTGATTCATTTTATAAGTGGCGAAACTACTACTTCACAATGGGTGGTTATGGACTTCATACACCTATATTTAAAAAAGCACTAACTGATGATTTTCAAAATAAGTTTATGTCTATTGCTTACAGAGTAAGAAAAGATGAGTGTCTTGACTTGCCACCAATAACGGAAGAAGTAAGAATACTTGATTTAGAATCAGATGCAAAGAAGATTTATAATCAACTTGAATCCGAGATGTTTACAAGATTTAAGGATGAAAAAGAACTGACGGTCACAAATGTTTTAACTAAGATTTTAAGGTTATCGCAAGTTACAGGTGGTTATCTGCCAAATGACAATGATAACTATTCAACAAATGTATCAACTGCAAAAATGGAAGCACTTATTGACATAGTTGACAGTAGTATGCAGGAAGATAAAAAGTTAGTAATAATTGCGAGATTTAATAATGAACTTGATGCGATTGAAGATATGCTAGCTCTTAAGAAAATCAAATACTCAGTAGTTCGTGGAAATATAAAAGATAGAGATGAGCAGATTAAAGAGTTCCAAGAGAATCCTGATTGTAAAGTGTTTGTAGGGCAAATAGCAACTTGTGGACTTGGAATAACACTAACGAAAGCATCAACTATGGTATTTTATTCAATGGATTATTCAATGAGTAATTTTGAGCAATGTAAGGCAAGAATCCATAGAACTGGTCAAACCGAGAATTGTCATTATATTT
>OMRR01000034.1 GCA_900313535.1 uncultured Eubacteriales bacterium | reverse complement strand
TTCGGTGTTACTGGTGGTGTTATGGAAGCAGCTCTTAGAACAGGTTATGAATTAATCACTAAGAAGCAAATTCCAGATGTTAACATAGGAGCAGTTCGTGGTGGTGAAGGATTTAGATCAGCTGATATTCAAGTTGGTGATTTAACACTTAGAATAGGTGTTGTATCTGGACTTAAGCATGTAGTTCAAGTTCTTGAAGATTTAAAGGCTGGAAAGATGAAAGACTTCCACTTCATAGAAGTTATGACTTGCCCAGTAGGATGCGTATCTGGAGGAGGACAACCAAAACTTCTTATGGATACAGATAGAGAGAAAGCTTATAAGAACAGAACTGGTATCACATATAAGATGGATGAATCATTACCACAAAGAAAGTCTCATGATAACCCATCTATAAAGAAGATATATCAAGATTACTTAAAGGCTCCACTTGGAGAGAAATCTCATCACTTATTACATACACACTATAAGAAAGGTAGAGCAAAAACAATTAACGACTAATTCTTCTTAAGAGGGAAATATGGCAAAAGAAAAGTTATCTTTTAAAAATGGTAGCAAGATATGTTATACTGTTAAAGAGAATAACTTAGAAGACTTTTATAATAAAATCATAGAGTTTTCAACCATGTCTGAAGAAGAATATCTGGTTGATTTGAGACTTGACTATCTTATCAATAAAAAGATAGAAGTTAAAGATATAATTGATTGTATCACTAAAGCAAAGAAATATTTGTCAAATGAGTGTGAGACTGAGAGACAATTTATTGCAACTCTTAGAAATTTCTCAAATGGTGGCAATTGTTTAGTTGATGATAAAACATATTTTAGTATAATTGAAGAATTATATGAAAAATCACAAGTAGATGCAATCGATATTGATTATGATTTTTATGAAAATAAAGCTTCAAATGTTAAAAGCCTATTTTCTGGCAAAAAGACTTTAATAATAACATATACTTGTAGAAGTAAATCTTTAGCTAAAGATGAATATGAAGAGATTTTCAAGAGTTTAATCAAGACACCTGCATATATATTGAAAGTAGTTACCAAGGCATTCAGTACAGATGATACTGAAAGGTTGATGACTGTGGCAAGGGATTTTGGTGAAAAACTTAAAGATAATGATAAGGTTGTAGTTGTAATATCTACTGGAAAACTAGGTATTTTATCAAGAGTATGGCATGAATATACTAATACACAGATAGTATATCTTGATGCTTATGAGCTTGATATGGTGCCTGCCGGTAAGATAAATAAGAGAGTTTATGATAAATGTAGAAAGATGATTTCTAAGTTAGATGAATTCTCTAAAACTGCAGAGAACTCACATGATATCATTCATTAATGGTTAAACAATTAGTAACGATTTTTAGTACCCGTCTCAATTGAGGCGGGTATTTTTTAAAAGTTTATTCCATTAATTATAAAACTTTGCTATAATTAATATTAAAGATTTATAAAATTCATAATAGGAGGGCTGTTATGAAAAAAGTTATAAGTATTGTATTACTTTTTATTTGTTTTGTTACTGTATTTAAGACAAAAACATTTTCACATTGTGGATATCGTTATTATGATTATCCAAATATAGTTAGTGCATATTGGGATTACACTACTGCAAAATGGAATGTTGATGGGTATGCAAGTAAGTACGAAGTTGCATTATATAAGGATGGTTATAGAATAGTAACAAGAACAACATATAGTAGAAGTTATAATTTTAATTATTATATGGTAGGGAAAAATAGTGATTATTGGTTTGAAGTTAGACCTTATGATGAATACTCTGGCTGGGGTAAATGGATAAGTTCAAATCGTTTATATTCATATTCTAATGATTGGTGTTCAAAAAATTATAATTATAGATATCCAGGTTCATCTAATCCATATGATATAGCGTATCCAGTAAATCAAGGACCACCAATAAATAATCAAACTAATAATTCAAATACAGTTGCACCAAATGTATCAAGTGGAAATGCAGGGGTTAGTGGAGTATCTGTAACTGTTCCATCGCCACAAATTGTTTATGACACTGATGGAATAATTCCTATTGGCACATTAATGCAAGTCAATGGGGAATGCTATTTTGCTTATCTAAATGGAGTTTTTGCAAGAAATACTTGGTTAAAGTCAAAAGGTAAGTGGTATTTCTTTGATACTACTGGTACTATGATTAGAGGTTTTTATACAATTAATGGTTCTACATATTATTTAAATGTTGATGGAAGTATGGCAACTGGAATGACAAAGATAGATGGGGTTGTGCACTATTTTGATAATAATGGAATAATGATTTATTAATACAAATGATGTAAAAAAAAATGTAAGGGCGAACTTTAGGAGCTCGTCGTAGGGGCGAGCTGTGCGAGCCCGTGTTATGGAGAATAATGGAGTTTAATGAAGCAAAAAACTTATTAATTAGTAAAGTAAAAGAATTGGAAACGGAAAATGTAGGCATAGGAGATGCTTACAATAGAATTTTGGCTTCTGATTTAATTGCCAATATAGATGTCCCATCATTTAATAGATCTCCACTTGACGGGTATTGTTTTAATTCTGAAGATACAATAGGAGCAGGTGCAGAGAATCCTTTATACTTTGATACTATAGAAGAAGTACCTTGCGGAAAAGTTGCTACTAAAAAAATTGGAAAGAATCAAACTATAAAGGTTTTAACTGGTGCTAAGATGCCAGAAGGTGCTGACTGTGTAATCAAATATGAAGATGTTGAGGTTGCAAATGGTAGATTAAAACTGCAGAGAGAATTAAAACATAATGAAAATGTTATATTAATTGGTGAAGATGTAAAAAAAGGAATGATATTAGCAAAAAAAGGTAGTATAGTCGATATGGGTGTGGTTGGCATAGCTGCATCCTTAAATATTCCTTCACTAAAGGTATACAAGAAATTAAAAGTTGGATTGATATCCACAGGGTCTGAGTTATTGGAAATTGGTGACGAGAGCGTTGATGGGAAAATATATAATTCAAACAGGTATATATTTGATTATATATTAAAAAAATATAATATAGAATGTAAGTATTATGGCATAGTATATGATGATATAGAAAAGCTTAAAGAAAAATTTGGCGAAGCAAGTAATGAGTGTGATATAGTTATATCTACAGGTGGAGTTTCAGTTGGCGATTATGACTTGGTTGAAAAAGCAATTAATGAACTTGGCTTTAATACTTTTGTAAAAGGTATAGCGATGAAACCTGGTATGGCATGTTGTTTTGCAGAGAAGAATGGTGAAATTGTTCTTGGTCTTTCTGGAAACCCCATGTCATCAGTAACTACTTTTTATGCAGTACTCTTGCCTGCTATAAAGAAGATGATGGGTTATAGTGATTTTGAGAATAAATATTTCAAGGTAAAATTAAAAAATTCATTTAATAAAAAAAATGGTAAAATAAGATTTTTAAGAGCCAAGGTAGATATAGAAGAAGGAGTTGCAACTGCGACTTTAAATCTTGACCAAGGTAACATAGTTATAAAGAGTCTTATAGATTGTAATGCAATGATTAAAGTTGAAAATTGCGCAGAGGCGAAAGCCGGAATGACATTTGATTGCATGTGGTTGTAGTTATGAGCATCAAAATAGTAAAATTTATCGGTTTCAGTGGCAGTGGCAAAACCACACTTATAGAAAAGATAGTTAAGAAACTATCTGATGAGGGCGTGAAGGTTGCCACTATTAAGCATGATGTCCACGGTCTTGATATTGATAAGGAGGGAAAAGATTCTTATAGATATTCGATGGCTGGGGCAAAGGTTTCTGTGGTATCATCGCCAGATATGACAGTATATAAGGTACATAAAAAGCTTGGATTAGCTGACATTTTGTCAAAAGTTGATGATGTAGATATAATTATTATAGAAGGGTATAGTAATGAAGAGGGTTATCCTTGTATTAGCGTAGCAAGAAAGGACACTGGTAAAGGCGTTAAAGGTGATTTGGGCAGTTTATTAGCGGTTGTTAGTGATTATAATGGCGAGGAATTGGCTGATATGGGCTATAAAGGTACTTATTTTAATATTAATGACATTGATAAGGTTATTGATTTTATAAAAAGTATTTAACATAATTTACTCCTTGCAAATAACAATTGTTTTTGGTAGAATTATCACAGTATTATTATATTGGAGGTATCAATATGGTTTATAAGTGTAAGATTTGTGGACACAAATATGATGAAGAGGCTGAGGGAACTAAGTTTGCTGATTTACCAGCAGATTGGAAGTGCCCAATTTGTGGCGTTGGCAAAGATATGTTTGAGCCAGAGTCATAAATAATAGGCTAGATTTTAATTTAATATTATAGCGAGCTATATTAGACCCTGCGCCTTTTATAGCCAATGAGTATATGGTGGCAACACATATGCTTGCCTTTTTGCGAAGCTAAAATATATAAAGAAATATTTTTGGAGGAAAAAAATGTTAAGAAAGAAAATTTTTTCTATTGTTACAGTTTTAGCTCTCGTTATGGGGTTAGTAGCATGTGGCAATGCTGCTAAAGCACCAGCTGAGAATACAGCTGCACCAGTTGCTGAGACTGTAAAAGAGACAGAGGCACAAAAAGCACCAAGTGTTAATCTTGAAATCTTATATGAAAGAGATGATTCAATGATTAACAATTATTCACTCATTGCAGTTAATGATGCTGCACCATTTGTAAATGCTGATGGAGCCGCAGTTAATGATGTAAAGTTAAATACTGCAGGAGCAGATGCACTCATCAACTTTATGCTTGGAGAAGGTGAAGACTTAGCTAAGAATTTTGGCTATGATAAGTATGGAGAGTATTTATTCTATTTGAAGGATAATGCACCAAAGTCAAGCGCAGAAGTTGTAAAAGCAACTGATGACACTATGACTATTAGATTGTCAACTACAACATCTGTAAATGATTCAGGACTTCTTGGATATTTACTTCCAATATTTGAGGAAAAATATGGATATAAGGTTGAAGTTTATTCAGCAGGAACAGGAAAGTCAATTGCAAATGCAAAAGCAGGAAATGCTGATGTAATATTTGTTCACGCAAAAGCTCAAGAAGAGAAGTTTGTTGAGGACGGATTTGCAAGAATAGTTGATGGTTTTGATAAAGAGAGACTTACATACATGTATAACTATTTTGTATTATGTGGTCCAGCTGAAGATCCAGCAAGTGTAAAGAGTGCACCAGATGTTAAAGCTGCATTTAAAGCAATTGCTGATGGAAAATTCTTATTTGTATCTCGTGGTGATAAGTCAGGAACACATACAAAAGAGTTATCACTTTGGCCAGAAGAATTAGGAATTAAGGAAGATCCAGCAACATTTG
>OMRR01000109.1 GCA_900313535.1 uncultured Eubacteriales bacterium | reverse complement strand
TCACCTCATCGATGCTTTTAGTATCCTGAATAAGGCTTACGCCCCAGGCCCGCTAGCCACACCAATATATGGATGCCTTTTATCATAATGTAGGTTCAATAAAATACTCTGGCGAATAATCCAGTAAAGCAGATTACGGGAGTCGAACCCGCCTCTTAGCCTTGGGAAGGCCACATAATACCGATATACTAAATCTGCCGATTTATCATTTTGCACTATCAGTGTCCTCGATAAGTGCATGTGTTAAAAGGAAATATAGGTATCTATCATAATGTCTTATATATACATGTGCATTATCAGAAGTTAATTCTTTAATCAAATTCCCATTTTCATCATCATACATTTCATTGGGATCAAGATAAAACATCTGTCTATTGTCAGCAAATTTCTTTATAAAGTCATTGACTAAATTAATATTGTAATTATTTACCTGCACATTGTTAGTATTTATCTCATCCGTAACATGCATATTTGCCATCAGATATACTATAGCCTGTGGTTGAGTTATAGTAACTACATCTAGCAAACTTTTATAATGGCTACTATGATTTGGTATTCCTGTTGCTGTACTATTGATACCTAAAGTTATATATATTTTATCAAATTTATGAAGAGTTAGCAAGTCAGTTAATTTTACATTCCCATAGCCCTCCACATCCATTTCAGTATCTAATATATTAAATGCTGAGGCTGATTGATAACAGAAATATGTCGCATTAGGATATTTTCTATATATTGAGAAGCCAACCATTCTTGAATCGCCAATAAAAAGTGCATTGTCAAAATAATCTTCCATAACCGTAGCAAATTTTAATTTCTTTTCAGTAATTGGAATCACTACATCAGTATCAACAATTACATCACTATAAGTAGCTATATTTTCTAAAATTTCATTATCAACTAAATCTAAACTATGCTCTTTAACTTTTTTATTAAAACTATTGTCAATAAATGTTTTTATATTGATAGGAGCATTGTCAATAGCATTACTAAAATTACTCTTGATGCCAATATTTAGATACAGCAATTCCAATATCAAGAAAACCATCAATATTGCTATTGACATGAAATTATCTTTAATAATATTATCTTTTCTCTTTCTGCTCTTCATTAAAATGTGAAATATTTAAATACATCTCCACTGCTAATATTTATCATATAGCATGATAATATAATAAGAATAATTGTAAATATTATCATACATGCCTTATTTTTGTAAAGTGAAATTAATATTTTTTTTGGTATACTCGTCATAAATAATATGCCAATTAAAAATATTTTCCAATACAATTTCCAAATAATTAGCAATTCTCTACCATTGCTTATAGTGGAAATATCAAATAATTTAGTGATATATACCTTTAATAAGTTTAAATCATCAATGGAAAAAATTAAAAAAGCAAATGGCATAAATAGTATAACAATAATTCTCCCAATCAATTCAACTCTATTATAGATTTTATTTAAGAATACTTTTTCAAATATAATAACTAGACATATAAGCATTGCCCATATAATGTAATTAAGTTTAAAACCATGCCAAAGTCCTGTAAGTATCCATACAATAATTATATTGATGCTTTGCCTAATAAGATTTTTATTGCCACAGTTACCACCAAGTGGTATATACACATAATCTCTAAAGAAGTGGCCAAGCGTTATGTGCCACCTTCGCCAGAACTCAGATATTGATTTTGATGCAAATGGTAAATTAAAATTATCTGGAAGTTTTATTCCAATCGCCTTTGCTATACCTATTGCCATAAGTGAATATCCAGCAAAGTCAAAATATAATTTCATAGTAAAACAAAACATTCCTATCCATGCTGTGCCAATTGATATACTATCATAACCATATATATTAATTTGATTAATAATATTTCCTATGTTATCCGAAAGGAGACATTTAAGCGCCAAACCAATTGAAAACAAGTATATTCCTTTAATCAAATTATTTAAAGAATACTTTTTATCATTATATGTGTTATCGAAATACTTATGCCTTGTTATAGGTCCTGATAATAACTTTGGAAAAAATAAAATATACTGTACAAAATTTCCAAAACTTAATTTTTCTATAGTATTATCACTTTTATAAGAG
Organism: uncultured Eubacteriales bacterium; assembly: GCA_900313535.1. Lineage (GTDB taxonomy): Bacteria > Bacillota > Clostridia > Lachnospirales > Lachnospiraceae > UBA3633. The sequence goes on along the minus strand of OMRR01000109.1, from coordinate 6,766 downwards.
TCAACCAACAAACTAATAAAATGAAATGTATAAAAACTAAGACCAAGAGGCATAGTTTTAGTTAGAATTTCGCTTTTAAACAAAATTAAAATATATAAATTAAATCCTATACTGATTATAATTTTTATTCTTTTCTTTCTTAAGTCATTTTCATTATGTATAATGTAATATAAATAATAATTTATGATAGTTAATACTATAAGAACTAATATATTTGCTACATTGTTTATATTGCCAATAATATAGAACAAAACACTGAATATAAAAATAATTACATTTTTAAAACTATCACTTGCAAAATAATATGATAGCAAAAATGCTGGCAAAAATATAAATATGAAATTTATACTATTGAACATCATAATTTGAACTTTTCCCTGCTACATAACCAGTACTTGCGGCAATCTGTATATTGAATCCACCAGTCATAGCATCTATATCTATTACTTCTCCTGCAAAATATAAGCCTTTTACTTTTTTACTTTCCATAGTTTTGGGATTGATTTCCTTTACATCTATACCACCACGAGTGATTATAGCCTCTTCAAAGCCTCTCTTGCTTGTCAAAGTCAATCTAAAATCTTTTAGTAACTTTAAAATGTTTTTTCTCAACTCTTTGTTTACATCTGATACTTTTATATCTTTAATAGAAATATTAGACAACTTATTTTTATCATTATTAGAAATCTCCGAGTCAAGCCTATTAATAAATACATCAACCATAGAACTTGGTAACAAGGTCTCAATGACAGATTTTATTTTTTTATTCTTATTCTCTTCAAACTCCCTAATTAGCCTTGCATCAAGCTGATCTTCATTTAGTGCAGGTTTTAAATCAATAGACAATATCATTTCACTTGTCAAATCAACATAACAACTTGCTGAAAGTATAACCGGTCCGCTCACCCCAAAATGTGTAAATAACAATTCCCCAAAATCTTTATACAATATCTTTTTTTCGCAAAGCTTATCATATATCTTTATAGCCACATTCTTTAAAGTAAGTCCCTGCATAGTCTTGCAATCATCAATTTCTTTTACATTAAATGGCACAAGAGAAGCAGATTGATTTATAACATTTATACCAAATTCTTTTGCAAATTTATAACCATCACCAGTTGATCCAGTACTTCCATACGATAAACCACCAGTGGCAATAATTACTTTATTAGCCTTGATATTTTTTCCATTTTTAATCAATATTTCAAAATCATTTTCAACATCACTATCATTTAAATGATTATCATTTTTAATATCCCTAAGACTAACAACTTCAGTATTTAGCATTACTTTCACTTTAGCATCTTTTAAGGCATTTTTAAATGCGTCTATAACATCATATGACTTATCACTAATAGGAAATACACGATTCCCTCTCTCGACTTTAAGTTTACAGCCATTTTTCTCAGCAAAATCCATCATGTCAGTATTTGAAAATTCAGAAAATGCTGAGTATAAAAATTTAGAGTTGCTAACTATGTTTTTAAAAAACTCTTCTCTATCGCAAGCATTAGTAAGGTTACACCTACCCTTTCCAGTAATAAACAATTTCTTTCCAAGTTTTTCATTTTTTTCTAATAAAAAAACTTGAGAGGGATTATTTGCCTTCTCAAAATTCTCACTATTCTCTTTTGAGGCAGCAATTGCAGCAAGCATTCCTGCTGGTCCACCGCCTATGACAACTATATTCATGTTTAAAACTAATTATTTGAATCAGTATTTGTATTATCTATATTATTTGAATTTATATCAGAATTCACACTATCATTCATGTCTTCACTTTTCGTCTCATCATCTTTTATAGGTACATGTAAAGTGCAAGCCATAAGTATAATTTTATTATACTCCTCTTCCGTATTTAGATTTTTAGCAGCAAGTTTTTGTTTATATTCTTTCCAATATAATTTTCTCTCACTCTCTATAACCTCAGTAGATTTTGCAAAATTCACATCAAGCCTCATATCTATAGGCAATCTATAGTGAAGAACACATTTGCCAAATACATCAAGTTCACTTGCAAGTTTTGCAAGTTCTTCCGTACCTATCTTTTTTGCCTCCTTCACAAGTTCCTCAGTTGCATTTGCTTCAGCATTCACACTTGTGGTAGCATAGAGCCTATCAATTAATTTCTTAATATTATCTTTTCTTGCCTCAAGTCTAATTAACTCTCTATCTTCCATTTTAAATCCTCTCAAATTAACACAAGTTACTAATCAGAAACATCAACATCCGCTACTATCAAGAAGTCATAGTCAGGGAATTCTTTTTTCAAATCTCTCTTCAATATCTTTATACCTTCAGAAGAATCTGATTCAAAACTCATAACTACATCAAATCTAATCTTTTTTTCTTTAGTATCTATATAAAAGCCATGTAATTGAAGTGGGAAATCATGTTCAAATACAATCTTATGCACTCTATCTCTTATCTTAGATGCATCATTTTCCTTCGTATTATAAGAATATGCACCTATACCAGTAAGTATTACTCCTGTCTCGTGATGGACTTTTCTCTCTATCTCCCTTGTCAACAAATCAAACTCATCCATTCGCATATCATCAGGCACTTCTATATGAACACTTGCATAATTTTTATCAGGACCATAGTTGTATACAAATAAGTCATAAGCTCCTCTAACTTTGTCTACACTTCTAATTATTTCTTTAATTCTCATTGTCAATGCTTTATCAGCTCTTTGTCCAAGTATTTCACTCAAAGTCTCTCTTAGCATTTCTATACCAGACTTTATAATAAATATTGCAATTAAAAGTCCAACATATGCTTCAAGAGATATTTTAAACTTTACAAAAATAAGTGCTGAAACCAAGACAGAGAAAGAAAGTATTGCATCAAACATAGCATCAGCTCCAGAAGCTGTTAATGCACCAGAGTTTACTTTTTCACCCTGCTTTTTAACATATGTGCCAAGTAATATTTTTACTATAACTGCTACGGCTATGATTAACAAACCTCTAAAAGTATAGTTTGCCTCTTCTGGATTAATTATTTTCTTTATTGATTCTACAAGCGATGTTATACCAGCGTATAGAATTAATCCTGCAACTATCATAGCAGTAAGATACTCCACTCTTCCATGACCAAGTGGATGTTTTTTATCTGGCTTTCTATTGGCAAGTTTTGTACCTATTATAGTAATGATGGATGACATGGCATCAGATAAATTATTTACTGCATCCAAAATTATTGCTATAGAATTTGAAATAAATCCTACAAACATCTTAAAAATTACAAGACAAATATTTGTAATTATACCAATAATACTTGTCCTAATAATTATGCTATCTCTATTTTGTTGTACATTTTCTTCTACAATTTGCATATATTTTCCTTCCTTAATCAATTTTACTATATTGTATTAATTTAAAAGCAAACAATGTTATATCATCAAATTGTTCTGCACCATCAGCAAATATATCAACATCACTTCTAACTCTCTCAAGTATATCTTTAAGTGACTCACTGCTATTCCTATCAAGTACAGAAATTAGTCTTTCCATTCCATAAGCTTCATCTGATTTATTGGTAGCTTCAGGCACACCATCAGTATATAAAAATATACCATCACCAGGATTTAATTTTATTTCATATTCCTTGCCCATTGTACCTTCAAAAGCAGCTAATGGTAAAGAATGATTATCCTTATATATTTCATTGTTGCCATTTTTGTGCATATATATAGGATACTCATGCCCAAAATTAGCACATTTCATAACTCCAGTCTCAAGGTCTACAATTCCTACCCAAGCAGTTACAAACATCTCTGCTTCATTGCCTTCGCATAAGAAGTTATTTGCCCAAGCTAAAGTTTCAGTTGGAGATTTACTTTTCTCTGCGAAATTTCTTATCGCAGTTTTTGCTCTCATCATAAAAAGTGCTCCAGATACACCTTTTCCAGATACATCAGCAATAACTAATGCAAGTCTATTTTTGCCGACAAAAAAGAAATCATAAAAATCTCCGCCCACACCTTTTGCCGCATCCATTAAGGCAAACATTTCAAACTCATAATGATTTGGAAAATCAAAATTCCTTGGAAGTGCTGACATCTGAATAGTACTTGCAAATTCCATGTCTTCTTTTAATCTATCTTTTTCTTTCTCAATATAACCCTTTAAAGCATCAACCGTCTCATTTATATCATCAGATAAAATTGCAAATTCTTTTGAGCTTCTTACATCTATTACTTCATCAAGGTCACCATTTGTTATCTTAGCAAGAGAATCATTTATATTTTGAATATTATCCACGACACTGTTATTAACTATAATTGATATTACTGAATATACGACTGTAATCACAAGTATAGCATAAAAAATTGATTCATAGGTCTGTGCATTTCTATACCAAAATACATCGGATGTAGGTATATATATTAAAGCTTGAAAATTATCTTCAAGCGAAACGACTTTACAAATCGACTCTTTACCATATATGGTATACTCAAAAGTATCTGCATCCTTATTGTTATTTAAAAACGTTAAAGTATCTGCATCTATATCTGAGTTCTTGTAATCACCATAAATTATTCTTCCATTAGTATTGTATATTGCAAACCTTCCATTTGTCCCAATATAATTGCTTGTCCTAAGTCTCTCTCTTGTTGTAAATCTTTCTTTAATCTCAGTTGCCATTTGATCCATCTCATATATTGCACTTTGTTCAGCTGTTTGGCTTTGAATAATGAAAGTCCCGAGCACATTAAACATCATCAGTATACACATCACTATAAACAATCTTTTTTGTATCATAGATGAGATAGATATTTCTTCATTCTTCTTCTTTTTAAATAAATACTTCCACTCCTCAGTGAAAGAAATCAAAGCAATAGATGTGCCAGCAAGTCCAATCGCAGAAAACGCTATCATTGGTATAGAACATGCATCAACCACATAAAATGCCATAGTCATATCATCTCTATGAGTGATAAGAACTACATACATATGAAATACTTCCATTACAGCACCAATAAAAAATGCTGTTGGTGGAGTTGGTTTTTCACCTTTAAATATTTTTTTATTTAAATATAATGCAAAAAATCCTGCAAGCAGAGTTGAAATTGAACACGCAACTCTTGTATATGAACCTACATTAAAATATGTTCCAGCAATATATCTTTCAATGCCACCAATAAATCCTGCGATAAGTCCTGCGATAGGATCGAAGAAAAGTCCAGCAATAAGTGGTCCAAGGTCACGAACATTTAGCATCATATCTACATAGTCGATACCAAAATGTGTCGACAAGATTGAACAAATACCAAACACTATTCCAATCAAAACTTTAAGTGTGTCGGTCATTTTCTTGCCTTCTACACATAGCCCCAAAGACATGGTCACTACTACATATGCTGTCGTAGCTAGTGACATTTTTACAATCATATTTACCATATATTAAACTCTAACAACTAAAGCAACTGTTTCTACATGCATTGTATGTGGAAACATATCTACATTTTTTATCTTAACTAATTTATACTTATTATCATTACATATTATGCTAAGATCTCGCGAAAGTGTCGCAGGGTCACAACTAACATATATGATTTTATCAGTATTTGATCCTTTGATAAAATCAATTGTATTCTTATCAAGCCCCTTCCTTGGAGGGTCAACTATAATTGTATCATAAAACTCATCATTATTCATTATATTTTTATCGCCCAAGTCAGCACACTTAAACTCAATATTACTTATATCGTTTAAACTGGCATTTTCTCTTGCATTTTCTACCGCTCTCTCAACAATTTCTACCCCATATACTCTTTTTACATGTTTTGCGATATATAGAGATATAGTACCAATACCACAATACAAATCTAACACATTCTCTTTGCCATTAAAATCAGCAAATTCTACTACTGTATCATAGAGTTTCTTTGTCATTTCCATATTAATTTGGTAAAAACTTTCAGGTGAAATATGATACTTTATTTCTCCGATTCTATCTTCTATATAACCTTTACCATATATTATTATGTTCTCATTTCCAAATAAAACATTATTATTTGCAGTGTTGATATTCAAAGTAGAAGTAACTATTACTTTAAAATCGTTTCTAACATATTCATCAAGTTTTTTATATAAATCTAGATTCTTTTTAAAATTTAAATCATTTACAATATAAGTTATACTTACTTCATTTGTAAAACTTCCCATGCGTAACATCACTTCACGGAATATACCCCTATTAGTATTCTCATCATAAATACTTATACTATATTTTTCTAATCCGCTTTTTACTCTATCTAATACTTTTTCTATACCAATAAATCCAACTTCACATTTATTAAACTCAACTATGTGATGTGTCCTTCCAGCATAAAAACCATACACTATCTTACCATTCCTCATTGAAAATGGTATTTGCATTTTATTTCGAAAGTTATATGGGTTTTCTGAGTAAAGTATACCTAAGTAATGTACATTATCATTTTTCTCACTATTATTCAAATTTATTGAACCATCACTTATAGCATTATCATCCAAAACAATATTAAAATGACTTATTTTAGTCAAACAATTAATTACATTATTCACTTTAAGTTTTAATTGTTCGCTATAATCAAGACATAGTAATTGACATCCGCCACAGGCATTTGCGATATTACACTTTGGCTCAACGCGATACCTTGATTTTTCAATAACATCAATAGTTTTAGCATACACTATACTATTTGTAATTTTAGTAACTATCGCCAAAACCTTATCACCAATTATAGCATCCTTCACAAAAAAAACTTGGCCAT
>OMRR01000037.1 GCA_900313535.1 uncultured Eubacteriales bacterium | reverse complement strand
CGTATGGGCGAGTTATGCGAGCCCTAATTTAAAAAACGGAGGGAAATTCATGCAAAGAGTTGTTAAAAAAATTTTAGTATCAAGTTACATAGTTTTAAATTATGTAATTATTAATTCACTAGTGACATATGCAGACATAGTGATTGAAGAAGGAGACGTTGTTGGTGTAGCAAGGCAAGGAATAAAATTATTCTTTGGGTCTTTAGGTGGGCTTGCTGTAGTAATGGGTGGCATAGAGTTTTATGGAGCATTTACGGCGCATAGAGAAAATATGCAGCAAGGCGGATATGGTGAAGCGGAATCAAGAGTTGGAAAGAAAGTATTCGCTGGAATTATGTGTTTAATAGGTGCAGTAGTATGTTTTACAATACTAGCATGGACGTTAAAACTATTTGGATTAGATTAAATTTTGAATAACAAGAGTTATAAACAAAAAATATTTGGAATTTTTAAAGTTGCTTTATTGTCAATAGGCATAGTAATTATGTCAATTTTTTTGTGTTGTAAAAATGCTTATGCTACAAGTTTTAATGATCCATTAAGTGAATCTGAAATGGTTGAGATTAAGAAGTATGATTCGCTTGTTAAAATGATAGGTGATATTTACTCATTTAATGTTGACAATGGTACAGCAGAATTAACAAATGTTGAGACACTTTTATATAATCTTGTTGATAAATCAATAACACATTTTTTTACATTTACAAATACAAGATTATATAGATATATACAAGCCACAGCATTATTGTTTCTAATGATAAACTTTATGCTTAACATTTTTGGGGAAAATTCAATAGGTTATGAGGAAGGTTTCTTATCAAAGAAAATATTTAAGCAATATGCTTTGTTTGTAATAGTCTTGATACTGATAATTACTATAAGAACGTATGTTATGTTTATAATGGGATTTTTTAGATTTTTATTGCAAAAAGTAATCGAAATGCATACGAGAAATGAATTGGGAGAAGTACAGAATATAAGTAATATAATAAATACCAATAGAGTTGTTTATAATATTTTAAATGAATCAGGTTTAGTTGGTAGTGAAGTATCGGCGATAGAAGAAGTGGCTATAAGGGCAAAAGAAGCATCATTAAGAAGTATGTATATGTTTCCGTGGATAGGGACATGGATTGGGAAGGTTGGGCAGCTAATAATTATATTTACAAATACAGTTTCACTTATTATTTATGGAATATTCTATTCAATATCAGTCACAGATACAATAAATGATTTGAAGAAAAGTAAGTTTTTAAATTATAGTAAGCATCTTACAGCATTAGCTGTACAAGAAGTTGTGATAGTGGTTGTAATGTATATAAGTGATTTACTTTTAAATAAGTATATAGTTGATTTGTTGGAAGTTGCTAAAAGTGGCAGTTTAAGTTACCTAAATATAGCGATCATTATTACATCAATTTCAATTAGTAAGTGTGTATTGCTTATTGGTACATTTTCATTATCAAAGAGACTTATGGGAGTTGTTTGATGAATATTGTAAGGCAAAGAAAAGAGAGATTTGATGGAATTATTAATATAAGTTCAGATATTAGAAAGAATAAACGGACACTAATTGGTAAATTTGATGTAAAAGATTTAATTTTTATAGGTTTAGCAATTATAGTATGGGTGATATTATCTGTAATCTTTATATTGATTGCAAGTGAAGATCTGATACCAATATATACCATATTTTTATTTGTAACAATTATTCCAATTATGTATATAGGTTTTAAGAAAAAAATTGATATGGAAATGCTTGATTATATATTAATGAAAAGCAAGTCAAAAAATAGGAACTTTAGAACACAGATAGATATTGATAAAAGGATTAGAAAAGATAAATATGTAATTAGTTTAGAACTCATTAATGGTTATAAAGTTAGCGATGAGGATTTTGTAAATGATAAAGTGGCAGAATTAAGACAAATTATTGATATTTATAATATTCAGGTAGTGTATTGTGATAATTTATATTTGAATTTAGAAGTAGCATTAGATGAAAATTTTTGCATTGTGCCTATATATAATTATTTAAAACATAGCAAAGATATAAAAATCAGAAACATAGAGGATATAATAAGTTTTGATGAAAAGAATTTTATTATGATTGGAAAGCCTAAAAATAAAAGAAAAATGATAAATGTTACGAACATTGAAGATGAAGTGAAAACTACAAAGAGAGTATACAAAATCTTGCAATATATGGATAAGGTTAATTTTGAGTTTATAGATAAATTGAGAAAGCTTGCTATAGTAATAAAATATATTGATGGTGAAGATTACAATACGTTTATACTGATTAGTGGAAGTGATGATGAAGTAATAGAAAAGGAAAAAGATGTTTACAAATTAAGTAATGAATATTATATCGTTATTGAAGAATTGCTTGAAAAAAGTCACATTGAAAATGCAATATCAATTAGTTTGAATAGTAGGTATTAGTATGAGCTTTTTGGATGAAATCAATAGAGAAAGTATTATAGATATAAATAATAGTATTTATTTTGATGATATTATTGATGACTCAATTGTAAAGTCAATTAACAATAAATATCTGAAAATATACAAGATTTACGATATTAATTATTTGCTTGCCGACATAGAGGGTAAAGAAAATATATTGTTAAAATATATGAGTTTTTTTAATAATTTAGATTATAATCACGGAATTTCTTTTGTATTAAAAAATAGAAAGAATGCTGAAGACTATCACATTAAAGTAAAAGATAAGGATGATGGATTTAATATTTTGAGAGTTTCATTAAATGAAGTTATTGATGACAATATATATAAAAAAGGTGAAAATTTTGTCAAAGAAAAATATATTTGCATAGATATAGAAGAGGCAAAAGATGAAAAGGCAATAAAAAGATTTAGTACTTTGCACGATGTAATAAAAAGAAATTTTTATGAAATTGAGGAGGCGAGGATTGGCAGCCTTAAGTATGATGATATAGTTAAGTTTTATAATAATTTTTATAATCCATTTGGTGAAGGTGTGTTTAAAAAATATGAATTGCTATATAGAAAGGATCATATAAAAAGAACTAATAAGAAGATTAAATACTTTTTGAAACCTCAAAGCATGCTAGTCACAAATAGTTACATAAAAATGAATAATAAATATTTGCGTATGTTATATGTAAAGAATGTTAATAAGCAAATAGATGCCAATAGTTTGGATATACTATTAAATCAAGAATTTGAATTAGTGATAGGGACAAAAATTAAACAAATAGAGAATAGTAAAGCAATCAAAATGGCAAAACTTGAACTTGGTAATGTTGAAGGTGAAATATATGACATACAGAGTAAATTTGCCAAAGAGGGGGTGAGCAATGACCTAATACCTCGTTCGCTAAAACAAAGAAGAGATGAGGCAATACATATTAATGACTCACTTATGAGACATGATGAAAACTTATTTGATATAAGTATGTATGCAATGATAAAAGCAGAAAATATTGAGGAGTTAAATGACAATACATATAAATTTATTAATAGCGCTAAAATGAAGGGAATTAATTTCAAGATTGGCATAGAAATGCAAGAAAAGATTTTTAATTCAATAGTTCCATATGGAGTAAATCAAACACCATATGTAATGACACTTGATACTGAATCGTTATGTGGGTTTAATATATTTAAAGCAGTGGATGTAATACAAGAAAATGGCAATTATTACGGAAAGAACATACTGACAAATAACCCTATAATGTATGACATGATGAGTGGAGATAATTATTCGGTATTAATATTTGGTATAGCTGGCAAAGGAAAAAGTTTTTTGGCTAAAAAAATTGAGACACAAAAGATAATTAGTGATGATAATCGTGATTTGGTGTGGATAGACCCAAATAATGAGAATAGAGCTCTTATATTGAAACTGGGTGGCAAAGTAATAGATATAAAAGCAGATGGTGAAACTCATATTAATTTATTTGACATTGACGAGGCATATGGTGATAATAATCCACTTGCAGAGAAAGAAGATTTTATATTGTCCGTGTGTAGTCTTATGCTTAGACATGAGTTAACTGCTGGACAAAGAACTACAATTAGTATGGCAGTTAGTAAAATTTATAAAAAGTGGAATGAAACGCATTTAAAAGATGATATACCTACTATAGAAGATTTTGCATCTGAACTGAAATCAATGTGCGATGCAAAAAATACTATTGAATTTGATTGTAACAATAATAATTATAGTGTTAATAGTGAGGATTTAGAATTGCTGAAAGCAATTTTATATTATAGTGAGACAAGTCATTGCACTATATTTAGAGGGAAAAGTGATATATCAGTTAATAATAAAATCTTATGTTTTAATTTACAACAACTAGGGAAAGATTTGAAGCCACTTGCTATGGAAGTTTTACTTGATAGTATATGGCTTAGAATTTGTAGAAATAGGGAACTAAGGAGACCTACAGATGTTGTTATTGATGAATTTCATCTTATGTTTCAACTTGAAGGTACAAGAACTTGGATGGCAAATTACTGGAAAATGCTTAGGAAGTACCTTGGGTGTCCAATAGGTATAACACAAAATCCCGAAGATGTACTACTTACACCAGAGGGGAGAACTGTCATAGCAAATACAGGATTATCCATATTGCTATCGTTAAATGAGTCGGATAGAAAATTGGCAAAAATAGAGTTTAATTTATCTGATGAGGAAATAGAATACATTAAGAATAGAAAGTCTGGTGAAGGAATAATAGTATTTGACACAGGTAAAATGATAAAGCGAAAAGTTGTCATACCTTTTGTTGATGAATATAGGAAGAGTAATGAATTATATAAACTAATAAATACAAGTTATGATGAGGAGTAAATATGAATAGAATAAAAGTTTTAATTATAGCTTTATTATTAACTTTATCAACTACAAATACTCTATATGCCGATTATAGCAAGAAAGAGATGACTTCAATAGGTAGCCCTAAAGTATTAGGATTTAGAAGTGATGGCAATGGCATAAAGTATTATTATGAAGAAGATAAGTTTTATAGAGATGGTTGGCATTGGATAGATAACAATAATGATGGAATATATGAGTGCTATTATTTCAATGTCTTAGGTCATATATATCAAAATGCTATAACACCAAGTGGATATGAAGTAAATGATAAGGGTCAACTTAAAATTGATGGAGTGGTGCAACACAAGTCAATTACGGAAATATTTGATATGTCAACTGCGTCTCAAATAATGAAAAAGAAAGTAGAAGTGAAAAAAGATATAAATGAAGCGGGCAAAGAGTTTCTTTCAGATATTGAAAATGATTATGTAGATATATTGGAGCGAAGTAAAGAAGAATTGATTGCAAAATATAGTAGTAGAAACTATAACAGAAAAGAAATGAAAGCCGAAGTATCAAACTATGTGGATGAATTTGATAAGGAAAATACAAAATATTTTAAAGAACTGAGAAAGATGAAAGAGAGTGGCACAATAACTAAATCAATGTATGATAAAATGTACAATGATTTAAATAAAATAACAAGTAAGTATAAAAATAAACTAAGAGATTATATAAATCCATATATAGATAGTATGGTAAACTATGAAATTGATTAAGTATATAATTAAGAAAATGATACAACATTGGGGCTCGCACAGTTCGCACATGCGGAATATCAAAACATTTGCAATATTCTCCATATTGCTAATAGCCTTAAGTATAAGAACTTATGCGAGTGCATATTCAAATAACGGCATAGAAGTAAAAATTGATAATACTGAAAGTAGTGGGGCTGTGCAAGATTTAGAGACATCTATGGCAATGACGGTAAAAGTCAAAGTAAAAAATAAAAATATGTATTCCGATGCGGACATAGATATATTTTCACATGAAAACAATACATTTAAATCAGTAGGCACAAAAAGTTACAAGTTCAATCTGCCTCCAAATGCTGAGATTACATTAAGGTTCTCATATTTATATAAAGGTTACCATACATTTTATATAGACAAGAAAAAAAGAGAAGTACATATTAAGGCGGATATAGATGATGAAAAGGTATATAGTTATATAGATTATATAAATGAAGTACGAAGAGTGAGTGGTATAGATGTTTCAACTAAAAGCATTATAGAAGACTTGGAGCGTTTAGATAATAATCAAACAATAGAAAGTAAAAAAGGAAATTTTAAATTCCCTATATGGCTTATTGTAATGATAGTAGTTATTGTGTGCATATTGTTAGCCATAGTATTACTAAAATATTATAAAGAGTATAAAAATACATATTATAGTTTTATTGCAATGATATTCTTATCAGCATTGTTAGTTATTTTTAGACATAATATCTTAAATGCTAAAGGCGTAGAGACATTTTTATATGGCAAGAGGTATAGTAATACATATAGCGAAAAAGTCTACCATGCAAACTTACCACATAATATGTCATATACTATAAGTTATAAATATAATGGAGAAAACCCATATATTAATGATTTGAGAGATTTTGATGGAGATGGATTATCAAATGCTGAAGAAGTATTCTATATGAGTGATGTAAATAGTATTGATACTGATAGTGATGGCTTGACAGACTATGTGGAAGTTTTGAAACTTCAATTAAGCCCTATTGATATAGATACTGACAATAATGGCATTAAAGACAGTGATGAAGATAGCGATAAAGATAAATTATCAAATATAGATGAAGTAAATGGGATAGAAGTTTTGGGGCAAGTATACTATAGTGACCCAAGTGAGATAGATACAGATGCAGATGGGCTTAGTGATTATGAGGAAGTAAAAGGAATAAATATTTATAATTTTATTTCAGACCCGAATTTAACCGATACAGATAATGATGGTTTAAGTGACTTTGAGGAGTTAGAGATAAATGAAAAGTATAATCTTTCACTAAGTGATGAAGATAGAAATAAGGTTGCACTTAATCCAAGAAATGAAATAAGTAATGGCATAGATAGGGACATAGATAGAAAATTTGAGCAAGTGTTAAGCAATGATATGTTTGATAGTAGCTTGTATAAAGAGAATGCAATAATTCCCAAAATTACTGCCAACGCAGCAGGTTATATAGATAACTATATTAAAGTGAAAGAGGATAAAAGTGAATTTGTAATTAATAATGATGCGATAATAGGAAAAGTCTTAAGAGTTGATAATGATTATAATGATACAAGATTAACGGTGTCATTTGATGTAAGTAGGTATTCTGAAAAGAAAGAATATTTTAAGATAGCCACTTATAAGGATGGTAAGGTGCAAATATTAAATACAGTAGTGGATGGTGATTACATAAGTAGCGAAATAAATGATGGGGTGGTATTTGTAATAGATAGCGTAAAATATGTAGATATGATTATAAGTTATAAAAAGGATAATTGGAAATGAGACCGCATAGGATAGATGAAATTAAAAATCAAATAATAAATCATTGGATAATTATATTTTGCATATTTATCACATTTATGGTATTATTATTACTAATATATAATTCTATATCTGAAGGTGAATTGTCCATATATAATGCAGGGATAGAGAATACTCCTATAATAAATAATGATGATTTACAATATTTTGGCAGACTTTATTCGGAATTAAATGAGAGTTTTGAGCGGGAGATAGATAGAATAACTACTGGGCGTGCAAATAGAAATAATAAAAAAAATAATGTATTAAACCATTATGGCGTATATGGCAAAGAAAATAGTGCTAAATTTGTAAACGATTACTACGAAGATGGTATAAATATAAAATATGAAAAGAGCGATAGATATAAAGATAGACCATCTGGGGATTCAAATTTTAAAGATATAATAGGTGCTATGTCTGCAATATATGAGCAAAAACTAGATGTGGCAACAAGTAGTGAAATAAAAGAATTATTTGAAGATTTATTTTGGTTGACTCATACATTTGAATATGATTCAACAGAATTATATTCCTGTGAATATGGATGTGATGCAGTTGACAATTATAAATGTTCTGATGCGTATAATGATTATGCATCATCAAATTTAAAATATAGGCCTTTTACAGTGGCACCTCATGATTTGTATGAAGATTATAACAGTGAAGTTGAGATAGAAGAAGACAGCATCGAGTTTGACGAGGATGGGAAACGAAAAGTAATAAAGGGTAAGTATAGAGATGATTTTAATGTAGTGTATCCTGAAGGACAATGTTCAGTACATGGGCAAGGAGGGGCTGGTTGCATACTTGATAAATCAAAATTATGTTTTCATGGTTCAAGTAAAGTGTATGATGAGTCTCCTATATATAGTGAGTTTTATGAGCTTGTAGATATTGATTATGCAAATGTTCCATTACCAAATTTTGCCGTTAGCTTATTTGAAGAAAATGATATACCAGAAATAGAGAGTGATGATGAAGAAGAGGAGGATACAAGTGATGACGAATTTGTTAGTAAAAAGCCACACAAATTTCTTGGAATGAAAATGGATAAAAACAAAACTTGCACCAATTATAAAATTATTAAATACTGCAAAGAAACAGAGAAATTGAGTAAGATTAATGATAAGATAGCAAAATTGAATAAAGATTTTGCCAAGATTGAAGAGCCAACTGAATCACAAGAAGAAGCATATCAAAATAAACTTGAAGACTTGTTAGAAAAAAAGGCAGAGATACAAGAAGAATTAGACACACATAAAGAAATCTGTGAGAGAAATAATCCTTTATACTTATGTGGAGGATTTAATTTATGCCTTGGACACGCCGACCATTATAGATGTGATAAGCATAATGTCGTGGTATGTTATGGTCATACAACAATAAAAATGAATATAAAAATATTATATGGTCAGGATATAATAGATGAATTTTATAAGGTGACAAACTAAATGTAGCATTGGCAAAGATGAACTTAATGAACTTAAAGGAGGTTATATGAATTTTAAAAATGTAAAGAACACATTCTTTTCAATAATGATATTTTTTTATGTAATCTCTATTGCTCATATATCTTATGCTTTAAACGCCCATAGTTTGCAAAGTTATAATAATTATTGTAATAGTGGAATGATTAAGAGTGGTACAAGTGATGATGAAACATCTGACGCAGATAATAATCTTGTATTATCATTTGAACCAGAAGCTCTAATGTTTCGTAAAAACGGAGTAATGAAGATAGGCGAATATAACAATAAAGAGCGAATAGATCCATATAGTGTATCAGACGACGCAGAATTAGCAGTATATAGTGTATATAATGATAGGATATACACAGTGATAGGAAAAATTAATCGTGATGACATAAATTATAATTTTGATGGGTTAAGCAGTAAAGAAAAACAGCGACTAAAGTATGAATTAGAGTTTGAAGCATTAAAGATAGGTTATAGAGCACAGCCAGCAATGGGTTGTGGGAAATATAATCTAAGATGTGAAAAAAATCTTGTACCATTTTTAAAGTTTGTAGATAGGTTTTATCATGCAGTAGACTATAGATATGGTAAGACCCAAGCTCAAATTAATAGTAGTACAGTATTTCCTGAAGGTACTATAGTTTCTGAACTTGAAGATTTGAAAAGATTTCATAGTAAATCAGTTATAAACAGCAATACAAGTGAATTTAGTCAAGTGTTTAAGAATAGTTATAATTATGAGCCTTGCATAATAAACAATCAAAACATAGATAGTAAAAGCGGTGAAAGTGTATTTGAAACTTTACAGGATATGTTTATGTCCCTTGTATATCTAAGGCCAGCATTAAAAGCATTAAAAGACTATTACGCCGAAGAGTTTAATTTAAATATCAATAACCTTACAGATAAAGACAGAGCAGCGATAATAAGTATGGTTTATGACAAATTTGGTGACAGAGTTATAGCTAATGGTGACAGTGATGATAATTTAACTATAACTATGAAGGTTGGGGATATATTTTTTCCTTTAATTGATTATGATATAAGTGTAGCAGAAAAGATATATCATACTATGATAGAAATAAAGTATGTTAATGATCCAAATGCAAGAAGTACTTGGGTAGCAGAAGCTAACAAAGTGTTGGGAAATTTTAGTTTATTTTCTGAAGAAGAACTAGAGAAATTCAATAAGGCTTATAATAAGGCATATGCTAAATATGCAGGTCATCGTTCACCCGCTACAGCGTATGATTATAATGGAGAGGTATTAACCCCTGATGACTTTGAAAGTAGTCATAGTTTTAAAGATGCGCAAGAAAAACTCGCTCAATTTTTAAGAAATAAGTTTAGTGATAGTACTTTTTTTAAGACAGCTAATAATGCACAGATGGCAGCGCGAAATTATATGATAGTTCAAAAGATGGTAGATGATAAAGCCTTTAGTGATATAACAGCAATATATTGTAGCGATGTAGAACTTGTAACTCATAGTTATGGTTATGAGAGCAATGAAATTATGCTTGCGGATTTAACAAGAGCAGAGTTAGCAGATGCATGGGGGACAGATACTGACACAGATGGTGATGGGTTAAAAGACAATGTGGAAGCCTATAGTGAGGAGACCATAAATATTCGAGAATTAGTAAAAATGTATTGTGATTATAATAATATACAGGGTGAAGAAAGAGAAAGATATTTAAGAGATTATAGTACTACTAAAGTATATAATATTGAAAGTAGTCCAGTGTTAATAGATACAGACTTTGATGGTAGAAATGATAAAAGAGAAAAGAATGGAAGACCATTTAATAATGAATATAAGATAACCACCAAGTCTTTAAATCATGATATTAAAGTTTTATTTAACATGGACTACCGTTACTTTTTTATGAACAGCACCCATTATTATGCAGACCTATCAAGGATGTCAGCGATGTTAGCAAATGCCATACTAAAAGATAATAATACAAATAAATCATTTAAAGTGATAACAGACGATAATCGCACATGGAATGGTGTAAGAGATTACATGTACTGGCTTGGAATGGAATACTACACGTATGAAGATAGTGATAGTGATGTCCCGTATGCTATCAATTGTCACGATGTAGTGTATCTAAAAAGCAAACCAAGAAGTGGTGAAGATAGTGACGATGAATATAGAGGCGAAGAGGTTGTAAAAAATGTCATAGTTCTAGTAATAGGCGAGAAAGAAGAGTATAAAAATGAACTTATAGAAAACACAGGTGATGATTATCTGCATGGTGGTTTCCTTGAAGAGGCAAATAAGATATATGATAAGTTTACCAGTTATGCTGGTGCTCGATCGGGTGACAAAGTCTACTGGATTACAGGCTATGGTACTGGAGGAAGTATAGCAAACATAGTAGCAGATATGCTAATAAATTCAGTAGG